>JAEWJV010000054.1 GCA_023386395.1 Bacteroidota bacterium | reverse complement strand
GCAGAAGCCGGCAGTTTTGCATTTACTTATGATCCCCATTCTTCTGCTTCAATAGAAGATTATATAAATAACGCCTCAAAGCTTCCGGATGCCCAGGCGCCGGCAGTTTATACGGTGGTAGCCAGCCGCAGCCACAACACACCGGAAACAGAGAGTTTTATTGAAGAAAGAAGAAAACAACATGGTGAAGTTGAAAGTATCAGTTCTGGCAGTTCCATTAAACTGTGTTTGGTAGCAGAAGGCAAAGCAAATGTTTATCCACGCCTTGCGCCCACTATGGAATGGGATACTGCTGCAGGCCATGCCGTTGCCAAATTCGCTGGTTGCAACGTTTATAATTATGAAACCGGCAAAGAACTGGAGTATAACAAAGAAAATCTCCTGAATCCCTGGTTTGTGGTTGAACGTAATTAATGAGTAACAAACAACTGCTACATGAGTGAAAAACAGGCGCCATTTCCCAATGCTTTTTTAACAGGCATACAAAAGGCCGGCACTACAACTTTAAATGACTGGATCAGCCAGCACCCGCAGGTGTATTGCTATAATTCTTTAAAGGATATACCACTTTTTGTAAAGTTTCCGGAGCCTGATAAACTTAATAAACGTTTATTGCTCGAAACACCTGCGTATCAAAACGAACCTGTCGTTTTTCATGCTGCTGTAAATTATATTTTCTATCCTTCCTTATTGCAGCAGATTGCCGCAAAGCAGCCTGCTGCAAAGCTTTTACTCATATTACGCAATCCTGTGGCAAGAGCTATCTCTTCTTATTTTTATTTCAGGAAGATGATGCGCGAAACCAGGGATATAGAAACAGCGCTCATTTATCAACCCAAAAAAGACTTTGAAATAACAAGGGATAACAATGACTTCACCTATATAGAACATGGATTTTATTATGAACAGGTGAAAAACTGCCTTCAATATTTTTCAAAAGAGCAGTTACTGGTACTGGATTATGATGAGTTGAAAAATAATCCCGGAAATCTTTTACGGGAAGTCTTTCATTTTTTAAATATTGATGAAAGCTTTAAGCCCGACCTCACTGCAAAAAATATTACTGGTGAGTTAAAAAGTAAATATTTACAACAAAGGCTTTTAAATAAAAGTGGCTTTCGTAAATGGGTTGTTGATAAACTGATTGATCCCTGGTTGCCGGTTAATAAAAGAAAATTACTGAAGAATAAAATGTTTGAGATGAATACATCAAAAACAGTCAGGCAACCCGCTGACGTTTTTGTTGAAGAAGAAACATTAAAAAAAATAAGAGAAAGGCTAACTGAATTTTATTTGCACGATACAACAAAACTTGACGAATTACTTAACACAAACTTTTTTTCAAAATGGTTTGCGCATAATACAATACCTAAAGAATAACCAGGCTGCTTATGTATAAAATAGTTCAAATGGTGCCTGCATTAGGCTGGGGCGGAGCGCAGGTTTTTTGCATTCAGTTGTGTAACGAATTTGCGAAAAAAGATGGTTATGAGGTTACATTAATTTCAATGTACCACCACGATCCACAAAAACATCTCCCGCTTTCCATGCTTAATGAGAAAGTGAAGTTCATCTCACTCGGCAAAAAATCAGGTATTGATCCTTCCATGTTTTTAAAAATTTATAAAACACTTAAAAACATCAGGCCCGACGTAGTACACACACATTTGCATGCTGGCTATTATTGCTTTTACACTTACCTGCGTTTAAAATACCCCTACAAAAAAGTTCACACATTGCATAACCTGGCAAAGCAGGATGCTCCGCCGCATGGCCGCAAAATGTTTAAGTATTTTTTCAAGAGAAATATTATTGAAGCGGTAACCATATCTGAAGAAGTACATAAAAGCGCTCTTGAAGAATATGGCCCCCATATTAAAACACTCATCCCAAACGGCTCGGATGAAGTTAAGCCTACCGCAGCCTTGCAGGAAACAACTCAAAAAATAAATAGTCTAAAAAAAGACAGTTACACAAAAGTTTTACTGAATGTGGCGAGGATAACAAAGCAAAAGAATCAGAAACTTTTGCTTAATGTAATGCGCAATCTCACAGATGAAAATGTTATCGCTGTTATTTTAGGAGATTATGTTGCCGATGATAAAGCCATTTATGATGAACTTATTGCCAGTAAACCTCCCAACGTTTATTTTTTAGGTAAAGTAGCTAACGTAAGCGATTACTATTTAAATGCCGATGCTTTTGTGCTTACATCAATTTTTGAAGGCCTGCCAATAAGCCTGCTCGAAGCGCTATCCGCCGGTGTGGTGCCGGTTTGCACACCGGTAGGCGGCATCATTAATATTGTTATAAAAGATATAGGCTTTTTAAGCGACGATATAAGCGAAGCATCATTTCTGCAGGCATTGAAGAATTATCTTCATTCGGATGAAATAATTATTCAAACTTTAAAAAACAACGGAAAAGAGTTATATAATAAAGAATATAGTATGCAAAGCTGCGCTGATAAGTATAATTTACTGTATCATTCAGCATAATTGTATTGATGATTAATATTGTTTTTGAGAAAAAGCATGGCAGGGTTCGGGTTTTTAATAAAAATTAAATTTCTTTGCACCTTCTTTTTAAGGGCTGAGAATACTTTGGCTCATTTCATTAAAATTTTAATAAGAGGTTTGCCCTCTTACATGCAATTAAATCTATGAAGCCTCGTGATTACCGGATGTTTACCTCAACGTATGCTATCAATCACAATTATTAAAAACAAAACATCACTTAAAAAATCAAACATTAAACACTGTTAAATATGAAAATAGTTGTAGTAGGTACAGGATATGTTGGACTTGTAACCGGTGCGTGCCTTGCAGAAGTGGGCACCGAAGTTATTTGCATAGATGTAAACAAAGAAAA
>JAEWJV010000652.1 GCA_023386395.1 Bacteroidota bacterium | reverse complement strand
CTCACAGGATGTGGCCAACGAGATCATAAAACTTGAAAAAGAAAATGTGCAGGGCATAATTCTCGACCTGCGTAACAATGGCGGCGGCTCACTTCCTGAAGTTGTAAATATGGTTGGCTTGTTTATAAAAAGCGGTCCCGTGGTGCAGGTAAAAGACCGTAATGGCAAACCGGCTATTTTGCCTGACAACGATACTTCAGTTTTATATACAGGCCCACTGGCGGTAATGGTAAACGAATTCAGTGCATCAGCATCTGAAATCTTTGCCGCCGCTATCCAGGATTATAAACGCGGCATAATTGTAGGCTCCGATACTTATGGCAAGGGAACGGTGCAGCGCACAATGCCGCTGGGCAAACCGCTTGATTTGTTTAGCGGGCAAACAGAATATGGAACGCTTAAGCTTACGTTCGAAAAATTCTATCGTATAAATGGCGGCTCTACACAGTTAAAAGGCGTGTCGCCCGATATTGCAATGCCTGATCCTTACGATTATTTAAAAATCCGCGAAAGAGACCAGCCAACAGCGCTTGCCTGGGACCAGTTACCAAAAGCTGATTATACAGAATTTAACACCGGCATAAACTGGGATGCAGTTGAAACGGAAGCCAAAAGCCGCATACAGGCAAACCCGGCATTTAATGCATTGGCAAAAAATGCATTGTGGCTGAAAGAAAATGCAGATAGGGATTACAGCCTCAATCTTACCGAATACCAGAAACAGCAAAGTCTTCTTAGAAATACGGTTAAACAGGATGACAGCCTGTTCCGGTTATCAACAGCCATGAATATTCAGCCGGTTTCGGCAGACAGTGCAAAATATTACAGCAATACCGACAGTGCAAAAGGTGGGAGGTACTTGCAATGGCTGAAGAATGTGCAGAAAGATATTTACATAAATGAAACGGTAAACGTAATTAACGATATTAATAAAGCGCACTGATTTTATTAGTTTAGTAAGGGCATTCTTTTATTTTAAAGATGCCCTTATTATTTTGGGAAATCTCACACTATGAAATTTTACCATGGAAAATAAGAGCGGTAAAAAATGGTTTGCCATCTACACCAAGCCCCGCTGGGAAAAGAAAGTAAACAGCAAATTGCTGGAGAAAGGCGTTGAAAGCTGGTGCCCCGTACAAAAAAAAGTGAGCCAGTGGAGCGACCGGAAAAAAATTATAGAAGACCCGCTGTTTAAATCGTATGTATTTGTGCATATAACCGATGATGAAAGAATAAAAGTATTGTCAACCGATGGAGCAGTGCAATTTGTTCATTATTTAAAAAAACCTGCGGTTATACGTGATGAAGAAATAGAACTGATAAAGCTGTACCTGCTCGAAAAAGATGCGCACATAACGGTAGAAAACCTGCGACAGTTTAATACAAATAATAAAGTGGTTATTCGTAAAGGCGTTTTTATGGATGCGGAAGGCACCGTTTTAAAAGGCGGGAATAAAAAGGTGTATGTGCGCCTCGAAAGCCTTGAACAGGTTTTGGTTGTTGAATTCCCCATAGAACATCTTCATCTTAAAAACGCATTATGATGATGATAATATGACGCACTCATAACTTAAATTCGCCCATGTTTTCATTGTTTGGTACTAAAAGAACAACGCCCGATCTTTCCTTTATTGGTGCAGATATGCATTCGCATTTATTGCCAGGCCTTGATGATGGCCTGCAGACAATTGAGCAAACGGTAAATTATATACGGCAGTTGCAGCAAATGGGTTATAAAAAGCTTATTTGTACGCCGCATATTTTGGCCGAAGTTTATCCCAACTCGCCTGCAACCATTTTACCAAAACTTGAATTGGTTCGCGCCGCTTTGCAGGAAAATAATATTGATATACAGGTGAAGGCTGCAGCCGAATATATGGTTGATCTTGACTTTGAGAACCATGTTGTAGAAGGCCAGCCATTACTTACGTTTGGAAAGAACCTCATTCTTATCGAGATGTCGTATGTAGCAGCTTCCAATAATATTGAAAGCGCTATTTTCCAGCTTAAGCTTAAAGGTTTTCAGCCTGTACTTGCTCATCCGGAACGTTATAATTATTACGCAGGTAATATTGAGACCTTCCAGCGTTTTATTGACCTTGGCTGTTATTTGCAGATAAACATTTTATCATTGCTGGGCTATTACGGCGAAGGGCCAAAGAAAACAGCGCAAAACCTTCTGAAGAAAAACATGGTTAGTTTGGTGGGAACGGATATGCACCACGAAAACCACCTGAACAGCCTGAAAGATATTGCATCCAGGAAAAGCTTTTATAAATTTTTTGAAGGCATTAATATCAGAAATAAAGAACTGCTGTTATAGCTTTATTTTATTGAAACAATTAATACAGCACCCTTACTTTAATGGTTTCCTTTACATCTTTCAATAATTCCATTGCCTGTTTGGAAAGGCGTTTATCCACATCAAGCACAACATAACCTATCTCATCATTTGTTTTTAAATATTGACCCACGATGTTGATGTTATGATTGGAAAGCTGTGTATTGATGGCGCTTAAAACACCGGGCACATTGTTATGAATATGCAGGATGCGGTGAGCTCCCTCAACCGGCGGCAGGCCTATGGCAGGCACCGTATGAGAGCCATTGGTAACGCCATTTTCCAGATAATTGAAAAGTTTAATGCTCACATCATCGCCAATATTTTGTTGTGCTTCTTCAGTTGAGCCGCCAATATGTGGAGTAAGAATTACATTAGGCAAGTTTTGCAATGGGGTAGATAATTTATCGCCGTTCTTTTTCGGCTCCACAGGAAACACATCAATAGCTGCACCACTTAATAAACCTTCCTGTAAGGCTTTTGCCAATGCCGGTATTTCAACAACAGTTCCCCTTGCATAATTTATGAGTATCGCTCCTTTTTTAAAATGCCTGAGCGTATTTTTATTGATAATGTTTTTCGTTTGTTCCACTTCCGGCACATGCAGTGAAACTATATCTGCCTGGCCCAGCAGGTCTTTCAGGCTTTTAGCGGCATGGGCATTCCCAAGCGGAAGCTTCGTTTCAACATCATAAAAGATCACTTTCATTCCAAGCGCTTCTGCCAGCACGCTTACCTGTGAACCGATATTACCGTAGCCGATAATACCAAGCGTTTTACCACGCAGTTCATAACTGCCTTTTGCATCTTTCATCCATATGCCTTCGTGTGCTGCCTTGTTTTTATCGGGTATGCGGCGAATAAGCATGATGCTTAAGCCAATTACCAGTTCGGCCACGCTGCGGGTATTGCTGTACGGCGCATTAAAAACCGCAACGCCATGTTTAGTGGCGGCTTCCAAATCAACCTGGTTTACGCCAATGCAAAAGCAACCAATTGCCTGCAGCTTTTTAGCGGCGTTTAAAACTTTATCGCTTATATGTGTTTTTGAGCGGATGCCCAAAAGATGCACATTGGCAATTTGCTTTATCAGCTCATCTTCAGACAAAGCGCCGCCCAGCTTTTTTACATTCACATAATCATTCCTTTTAAAAAGATCAACAGCTTTGTCACTGATGTTTTCCAGAAAAAGAATATTAATTTTTTCTTTGGGATAAGAAGTAATCTTGCTCATAATTGTTTGCTCTCCTGCAAAAATAAATCCTGTAAAACATTTTTAGCGGGAAGGATTGATCTAAACAAAAATCCCCCCGTTTTGCCGGAGGGATTTGAACTTTTTATTTTTTCTTTTCGTAACGCTTGCGGAATTTGTCGATACGTCCGGCTGTATCAACCAATACATTTTTACCTGTATAGAAAGGATGCGACGTATTCGAAATTTCAAGTTTTATAAGCGGGTATTCGTTTCCATCTTCCCACTTAACAGTTTCTTTGGAAGAAGCTGTTGAACGGCTTAAAAAACTGTAACCGTTACTCATGTCTTTAAACACTACCTGCTTGTATGTTTTTGGATGAATATCTTTTTTCATAACTATAATTTTCTACGGATTTTGCCGTATTTTAAATTTAAAGGAGCGCAAAGATAAGCCGGTCAGGATTTATTACCAAATGATATTTGTATCTGCCATCAACCGGCAACTTTACCCTCTGCTGCAGCAACGGCAACCTGCGGTTCTGTAAGTTTTTTTTCTGCAATTTCCTTGTTAAGATAATATTTCATGGCAGGGCCGGCGATTAAAATGCTCACTATCGTCATTACGATCAAAGCCACAAAAACCTGTTCATCAATAATTTTGGCCTGCAATGCAAGGGCGCCCAATACAATTTCCTGCGAACCACGGGCATTCATGCCAAAGGCAATAATATTCGATTCATTTTTAGAAAGGCCGCTCAACCGTCCTCCAATTCCGGAACCAATAATTTTAGCAAAACTGGCAATAAGCACCGTTATTAAAATTATTTCAATATTAAAATTGGCAATAAAGTTTACCCGTAAGCCTATGGAAGCAAAAAATAACGGCGCAATAATATTAATGACGAACTGGTGCAATATCTGCTGGAGTTTTTCAGGAAAGAATTTTGAATCGCCAACAGCAACACCCATTATAAAAGCCCCGAATATGCCACGAACGCCGAGAAATTCAGTGAGAACAGCACTTAACAAACAAAGGCAAACGGCTAACGTTATCATCACGCCTATTGAAAAAAACTTGCTGGCAATCATGAGGATTTTATCAACCACCCATCTCCCTATTGTAAGCAACACAGCAGTGTATAACAATACCATACTCACCGATGTGAAGGAGCCTTCCTGCTTCCCGGTATTCATTAGCTGAATAATGATCGAGAATAATATCCATCCCAGGAAATCGTTGATCATGGCAGCCGTGAGTATAAGATTACCGATTTTGGAACGCAGCATATCCATGTCCAGCAAAATTTTTGCAATCACAGATAAGGCTGTAATGGATAATGCGGTACCAAAGAACATGGCGGCAATACTCCTGTTGCTTTCTGCAGAAGAAAAAAGGCTGTCATAAAAAAAATAAACGGTGGCGAAGCCGAGTATAAACGGAAAAATCAATCCCAGTATGCTGATGGAAGCGGCTGGTTTGCCCTGCTTGCGTATCTGCTTCAGGTCAACTTCGAAACCGGCAATAAACATCAGTAATATGATGCCTATATTGGCGAGGCCGTCGAAAGCCGCATAAGACCGTGGCTGCGATATAAAAACATGCTGAAAAGTATCTGGAAAGAAAGCTCCAAATAAAGAAGGCCCTAATAATATACCTGCAAAGATTTCCCCGATTACCGCCGGCTGCTTTAATTTTTTGCATATTTCTCCCAGAATTCGGGCAGCAGCCAGGATAACGCTTACAATAATTAAAAAATTCAATACTTCCTCAGAACTAAGTTTAGAAACCATAGTTGCCGGAGTTTGATGGTGATAAAACGCTTAAATACCTAAATACCGGCAATAGTCTTTTCCGGCTGTTTCATAATTTCAATGCCCGGCGGTTGTAAACCTGCCATTTTACTGGCCGCCAGTTTGTCTTCCCTGCCGAGATAATATTTCATTAACGGACCAGCCATCAGGATCGTAACTACTGTCATAACTACCAGCCCAACAAAAATTGGTTCATCAATTATTTTAGCCTGCAGCGCCAGAGCGCCAAGTACAATTTCCTGCGAACCACGGGCATTCATTCCAAATGCCACTGCATAAGATTCGTTTTTCGTCATACCGCTCATACGGCTGCCAATGCCTGCACCAATAATCTTTGCAAAACATGCAATGAACAGGATGATGGCAACAACTTCAAAATTAAAATTGGTAACAAAATTTACGCGCAGCCCTATTG
>JAEWJV010000597.1 GCA_023386395.1 Bacteroidota bacterium | reverse complement strand
ATCTTTTTAGCAGCCGTACTATCCTTTCTGTATCAGATTTGCTGAATCGCGACGCCGGCATATACATACTCAGCGAAGCAATTACTTTTTCATTACGATAAAGCGGCAGCGCTATGCCGAGTATCTGGTTTTTGGTAAGCTGCATAGCATAGCCTTGTTCACGCACTTTTGCAATTTGCTTATAAAAGGCTTTCAGCTCAGAAGCAGTTTCCCATTCTTCTTTCGATGGCAACCCATACTTGTCAATAAAAATTTCTAGCTGCTCATCACTGAGCATAGCTATCAAAAGCCGTCCTGATGCTGAATTCCATACTTTTTTCTCCGTTGCAGTATTCGCTTGTAATTCATTATTGCTCTGCACTCTTCTTATAACAATCCTTTTGTCGCCTTTAAGCACACATAAGAGGGAATTTTCATTAAGCTTTTGTGTTAAAGCATCCATTTCTTCTTTTGCTGCTTCAATCAATCCCCGTTCATATCCTTCATTTCCCGACAGGCTATATGCCTTCTGTCCCAGCCGATAACCCCGTTGTTTGTCGAGCTTTTCTAAATAGTTTCTGTCAACCAGCGTCTTTATAATATTGGCGCAAGTGCCAAGATTTAGCTTTAATGCAGCTGCTATATCACCTAAAACTTTTGGTTTGTCAGGCTCTATGGCTATATATTCCATAATATCAAGCGCCCGGTTTATAACCTGGATCATATAAATTACTTTGAAACAAAATTCTAAATTACGATATTATATTTTATATTATAAAATATTTATTTTTCATTTTATCCTCTATCCCTTTATCTGAATAAAATCAGTACAAGGCGGATTGTTGTTTTGTTCAGGCGTAAATCGACCGTTCCGTTTGGTAAAATGGTTAGGTTTTTGGTCATATTTTTTACTAACGTGCTGCAATAAGCGAACTGTCCATTCGCTAAAGTCTATGTTTCTCATTTTTCATTTTGTAAAACACAAAAGGTTCCTGACAGGAAAACAAGACATTTTAAGATTACGTTGAGCATGCGTCTATTGGCCTCCATCGGCTTAACGAAAATGGGATTATAAAACGGGTAAATAAAGCCGAAGTCTACTTGCCTGGATATGAATAGGAAGGCATGTAGGGCATCATATTGCGTAATTTGATGTAGAACAGGAAGATTTTTAACAGGTATATTCAATTTTGCGAACCTTGAGAGCAAGGATACCTGGGTATTTTATAAAAAGAGCAGCTAATAACTGCTATTTATTTTATTATCTAAGCGGAAGCCATTTATAGTACCGATGGTTGAAGTAGTGAATTGTGAAGCAATAACAGTACAAGAAAATTCCGGATTAAATCAAAGACTATTCAAAAACTTAATCAGCTTAGCCCTTTCTGCAGATGATAAATTTATAAACAGTTCTTTTACTTTTTCAGCTTCGCCGCCATGCCATAAAATAGCTTCTTCAATGCTGCGGGCACGGCCATCATGCAGGTAATAAGGTGTTCCGTTTGTTTTGGGAAAAAGGCCAATTCCCCATAAAGGCATGGTGCGCCATTCGCTGCCACTGGCATCAAAATCGGGGCGGCCATCGGCTAAACCAGGCCCCATATCGTGCAGTAACAAATCAGTATAAGGATGAATACGCTGGTTGGATAATTGCGGCACTGCAAAATCAATTCCCGTTTGCACCGTTGGTATATGGCATTTGGTGCAACTGATCTGCGCAAACAATCTTGCGCCATGCACATTACTGCTGTCGTTCACATCGCGGCGGGCGGGCACTGCCAGTGTTTTAATATAGAATGTAACAGCATTCAATGCACTGTCGGGCAACTCTATTTTGGCTCTTGTTTGTGTGTATTGAGGTTGCCCTTTACTGCTTTCATCGGGCAGTAAATAACTGGTTATGCCCATATCCTGCTGATAAGCCACGGCAACCTGTCTTTGAATAGTGGTGGTATTAGCTTTTAAACCAAACCGGCCCAATTGTCTTTTATTTATAGCGGTATCAAAAATGTAATTGGGTTTCCCGCTTATGCCGTCGCCATCTTTATCGCTTTCATCAGCAAAAGATAAAATGGTGCTTTCAGGAATGTTTTCCAGTAAGCCGGCGCCAAAAACTGGCGGCGCTAATCTTGGTGATAAATAATAAACAGCGGGTAAAGGATAATAAGGGTTTTGCAATGTGTACGCAGGTACACGCAATGTTACAAAGCTTCCATCGGCGTAATTAACTATGCTGTCTTTATAACTAATATCAATATGCGCTTCGGGCTGCACGCCAAGCAAGGCTTTATCCTGCACCTGCAAGCCATAACCCTGTGCGCTCAGCGGCGCACCATGTTCATCCAAACCGGGAATGCTTATCCTGAACAGCAGCGATGAATTCTGAAAGCCTGCTGTGGGCGTTCCTTTGCCATCGTTGTGATGACAGGAAATACAGGAAACATTATTGAAAATGGGTCCTTTGCCGCCGAATAGGGTTGAATCTGCAACGAAGGTTTGTTCAAAGTTTTGATCGCCTAAACCATGCACGACAAGGCTTCTTCCGTTTAAGCCATCAATTTCGTGTGTAAATGCCTGCGATGAAACATCGAATGCTGTTGCTGCACCACCGCTTAGCCTGTCATCATAACCTGAAGCAGGAAAGGTATCTGCCCTGTTACACATAACAAAAGCAGATACGATACCCATCAGCAGCAACAAGGTTTTCAAACTCTTTATCACAAAGCTTTACTTAATTAGCTTTTGATGTTTGCCAGCAGGAATGGCTGTAACTCTTCTTCCAATACATCCCTTATTTCGCCAATAGCGTCCATTAAACCCTGCAACTGTACCCTTTGTTCAAAAATAGCTAATTCAAAAGAACCATTAACAGTGCTGAATGCATTGATGGCGTTTTCAAACTTTTGCTTTATCTGGTTATCCAGGTTTTTGTTCATAGACGATACAATATCTGTTAAACCAATTCCCTGTGTTTTATATTTTCCGAGATAAACATTGTAAGCGCCCTGTATATTATTCTTGAAATCCACCATTGAATTTTCAGAATAAGGAGATTCAACTTTATTTGAATCATTTTGAATAAACGGCACAAAAATTTTACCCTCATCCTCATCAGAATGGCCTACTTCATTGCAAATGCCAATCATTCCGTCATTCAGTGCAGTAAAGAATTCATAGTAAGTGGAGAATGCTGAACTTCCGTTACCGGCAAAAGTGATCTTATCGGTGTAGCCGCCTGTCCATTCTGCATGCAAAGCACCGCAAAGGTCTTTCACATCTGCAGAAAGGCTTTTCAAGTATTTAATCTCCCTGCCGGTAAATGCCGCGGCCGTTTTATTACTGTTTACGCCCCACAACATATATTCTATAGGATGAAAACCACGTAAAGTATAATCGAGTGATTGAATATCTGCAAGGTCAAGCGGGTGATTCGCCTCATCAGCAAGTAACACATTCATTTCTGAATAATCGGTTGGCCAGGTATCCATCTTAGGGTCATACTCATTATCTTCAACAGGGCCAAACAAAAAGCCTTCTGATGTTTCCCAAATTACACGTAAATCCTTCCATGCCTGTTTACAGGTGGCGAGGTTGGCATCGCTTTTATCTGCAACAAATGCATTTATGGCTGTGTTTAAAGCAGTGGCTGATGTAGCAAGGTCTGCATAAGTAGCCAACGCTACATTTGTTCCAAAATTACTGGCAACTGCGGCTTCTGTTTCTCCGAGGTTATCAGTTGGTGTGGTATCGTTATCATCTTTACTGCAACCTGCAAAAACCAACACTGCTAAAGCGATAATTGCTAACTTATTTTTCATATGCTATTTTTTATTTTTTTATTTCCACATGTAATTGCCAATAATCAATTCCGGTTGGCATGACGCATCTCATGGCTCGTTTCATGGTTTGAAATTGTTTATGTGAATGTTTAAAGTGTTATTGGAAATTGTTGTATCAAAATGTTGTAAAGGTTGTTCCGCCGGACCTTTTCTTACGTTGCCCTGTTTGTCAAAATCGCTGCCATGCAGGCTGCAGTGATAGCCGTTGCTCGTTGGCGTTAACTGGTTATCCTGGTGCGTGCATTGTAATAATAATGCCGTGTAAGAATCATCTGTATTTTTTTGAACCGCCACATCAAAATACCAGCCGGTGGGGCGAACGATTTGTAATGCATTTTTATCAAATAAATTCAACGGTATATTGAGAGCGCCATTTGTAACAGCTGCTCTATATACTGATGAAACCGGCGAGCAGCTTTCCAGTTGCAACCAGGAATAACCTGCTGCGCCAAGCAGGCATATTTTACAAGATGATGATAAAAATTTTCTGCGTTGCATAATTTGTCTGAACCGGATTTTATAAGATTACCTGAGTAAGGGTATTAATATTTTCTTTCCATCTTTTAATCAACCCAAATCTTTGTTCTGACTAAAATGAATACCCTATCCCAACATTTAAAAACTGGTTACTGCGGCTATACGGCAAAGCGTTTGGCGGTGGATTAATCACCAGTGCCGGGTTTTGCGGCCCTGTATGCTGCAGGCGCACATCGGCTTTTATAACAACATTTGGAATGGGTAAATAACTAAAGCCGGCAATTATCTGCGTTTGCTTTTTTGTGCCATCGTAAATAGCCTTTGGCGGCGAAGGCCGGTTTGAATTAAGATCGAATATTTCGCCGCGAACGAATGTGATGAACTGCGCTGTTTTTTGCTTCTTGTATAACCAGTCGTAACCCGCTTCTGCATAAGCGCCATACATACCACTGGCAACGTTTTTTGCATAAGCCATATTCACTTTATCAGCATCGGGATAGGCAACATAAGCACCTAAAACTTTTCCGCTAAAACCATTTCTTGCATATTGAATATCTGCTTCCCCGAGATAGAGTGGTGTGCCGAATGCTCCATTATCCAAATCAAGACTATCGGCGCCACGTTTACTTAAACCTACAGTTCCACCCATATAACCGGAAACCTGAAATTTAAAATCTGAAATATTGTATTGCACAGCAGCCGTCAAAC
>JAEWJV010000583.1 GCA_023386395.1 Bacteroidota bacterium | reverse complement strand
GATAATGCATTTGCAGGCCTTATTTTTCTGGCTTCAATTATCGCCGTTGGTTTATTGTTCCTGGTTGAACGCAGCGCTAAAAACAAAAAGGAATTATATGGTGGTGTGTATGTTTTCATGGTGCTGGGTGTTGTAATATTCGGCATCATTCTTAAAGGTGTAATTCAATATTCCATTAAAGCAGCAGGTGCATTCGATATATTTTTTGTGAATGACATAGGCCTTCCTTTCTTCTCCGGTTTTGCGTTTTTCTTTATACTGGTAGCGGTTGGTATATGGATTGGATTACGATATGCAGAAAAAAGATCATGGTCACATTTGCGGTTGGCATTATGGTGCATTGCATTTACGCTTATTGGTTACAGCACTTATATTACTACCATGATCCGCAGCAATGCAGATCCTTCCATCGATATGTTTAACGTTGATAACCCGCAGGCGCTGGAAGGTTATTTGGGCCGCGATCAATATGGAGATTTTCCTTTACTATATGGACAAAACTTTACAGCGCAGCCGGTTGATTATGCAGATAAAGGCATGAAGTATTCAAAAGGCGAACACAAATATATTCCTGCCGGTAAAAATTTTGATTATGTATTCCTGCCAAAAGATAAAATGGTTTTCCCCCGCATGTGGGATATGACAAACGATCAAAACCACGCAGATTATTATGCTTACTTCGCCGGCATTAATAAAAGCCAGGATGGTACGTATGAACGCAATCCAACCTTTATAGAAAACCTGCGTTTCTTTCTCAGTTACCAAACCTACTACATGTATATCCGCTATTTTATGTGGAATTTCAGCGGCAAGCAAAACGACCTGCAGGGTTCATTTATAAATAATGTAAGGGATGGTAACTGGATAACGGGCATACCTATTCTTGATAATGCTTTATATGGCAATCAAAGCATGATGCCTGACAGCATTCAGAAAAGTAAAGGGCATAATACAATGTATATGTTGCCGTTTATTTTGGGCGTAATTGGATTATTATACCAGGCGAAAAGAAAAGGCAGCGATGCATTGGTGAATATGTTGCTTTTTCTCTCAACAGGTTTTGCCATTGTTATTTATATTAACCAGCCCGGCTATCAGCCACGGGAACGCGATTATGCTTATGCAGGTTCTTTTTATGTGTATGCAATATGGATAGGCTTATCTGTTTTATATTTTATAGAGATGGCATCTGTGTGGAATAAAAAATTGTTGAAAGATGTATTAACCAATGCAGCACTCATCAGCTTCATCTTAACCATTTTTATTGCTATTGCAGGTTATGGCGCCGCTGCATCTTTTATAACCGGCATTGTAACTTTCCTGCTTATTGCATTCATAGCGGCAGGTATCCCTTCAGCATTAAAAGTTTTAAAGAATAAACAGGTAATAACGGTTGCAGCATGTATAGTTTCATTGTTTGTTCCCGTATTAATGGGTGTGCAGGAATGGAATGATCATGATCGGCATAAAAAGCAACTGGCACGTGACGTGGCCCGGGATTATCTTGAAAGCCTTGCGCCCAATGCCATTCTTTTCAGCATTGGCGACAATGATACCTATCCTTTATGGTATGCGCAGGAAGTGGAAGGAATAAGACCTGATGTGCGTATCATTATTACAACATTATTAGGTTCTGATTGGAAGATAAATGAGTTGCGGCATAAAGTGAACAGCAGCGATCCTATTGATGTAATATGGTCGCCAGAACAGGTGCAGGGCAATAAACGGGATTATGTTTTTTATCAGCCTAACCCGCAATTTGCTGAAGACAGGTATTATAATCTGTATGATGTAATGAAGAATTGGGTGGGCAGTGATGATACATCTGCGCAGGTGCAAAGCAGCAGCGGCGAATCAGTTAATACCCTGCCGGTGCGCAAGCTGGCTGTGCCGGTTGATACAACATTGGTACGCGCCAATGGAACAGTAAAGGCTGATGATAAAGTGGTTGATGCCATGCGTTTTGAATTACCTGTAAAAAATATTCTGCTCAAAAATGATCTTGCCATTTTGAATATTATTGCTGCCAATAAGTGGAATCGCCCCGTTTATTTTACTATGCCTTATAATAAACTTGGTTTTGACAAATACCTGCGCCGCGAAGGCATGGCGTATCGTTTGGTGCCGGTTGAAAATCCATCCATCAATACGGCAAAAGGTTATGCACTTGTTATGGATAATAAGAAGTGGAATTATGGTAATGCCAATCTTAACAATGTGTATTATGATGAAATTAATCGTACCCAGTTATTAGGCATTCGTAAAGCTGATCTTGATCTTGCGCTTGACCTCATCAGTGAAAATAAACTAACAGAAGCCCGTAACATTTTAGAACATGATGATAAAATGATAAAGGAAGAAAACCTGCCCTATGGTATGACTTCCGGCAACAATATGCATAACCGCATTTCAATTGGTATGATGGAAGCTGCCTATCGTGTTAACGACAGGCAGCTTGCTGATAAAATTGCAGCTTCTGTTGAAAAAGATATATTGCAGCAGCGGCGTTATTATCAAAGTTTAAATACACAGCAGCAGGCCGCACTTGAATATGAAAGTTCAATGAATGAAAACCTGGTACAGGCGTTGAATGCCATCCGGAAAAATTATACGGAAAGAAAAAATAACCTGGAGTAAGAAATTCATTAAGAATCACCACCAATCACAGTTCTTTTTTTCTTTGTTTTAAACAAGCCAAGCCTGTACGCATAGGAGTGTAGCTTAAACACATTCCTGCTTTGTATATTACTTTAAAGGAATAAGTTGCCGGACTTTAGGTTTATGCACTATTCTAAGATGAGGAAGTGCCAGCATTAAAATCACAAGCATTAAAGCGATAATAATCACATAATAAACAGCCATGCTTAGCTGGCCTTTTATAATAAGCTGATGTGATAACATAAACGTGATGAATGAAGTAATAATGTATGCGCCGCCACTGGTGAACCCACTGGAAAGCCCTGCAAAACTGGTAAAGCGGGTGAGGCAATAGGTAAAATACATATTATAGATAAACCCTTCCAGGAAATGAAGCATAACCACAAATAACATGATGGTTATTAAGCTTTCGGTTTTAATGCCTGCAATAAGCATAATCACAGCAACAGCAAACTGAACAATAATTGAAACAGTAAGCTTTTTCGTAATGCTTCTGTTTATCATATACCTGTTAAACAATCCGCCTAAAAAAAGTGAAACGCCCGATAGCAGGGCAAGGTTACCTGTTGTTTTTGATGTGAAATGATATTTATTTTCCGCGATGAAAGGAATGCTCATGCCAAACAAAATCACCATGCTAAAACTTGTTCCTAATAATAAAACACCATACACAAAATCTTTCGTTACAAACATTTCTTTATACATGACACTTATCGATTTCCATTGAAAAGGCTTTAACTGTTTTAAGGCTTCACCGGAAAAAATGAGATGCATAATCATCATAACAAGTGCATAAATACCCAGGAAATTAAAGTTTGATTGCCAGTTAAAATAATATTGGATGTAGCCGCCAACAAATGGAGCTATAATGGGTGCAGTTGACCAGATAATGGATATAAGGCTGGTATATTTCTTAAGTTTTTGCGGTTCATCTTTATAC
>JAEWJV010000577.1 GCA_023386395.1 Bacteroidota bacterium | reverse complement strand
GTGCAGGCAATATATCAGTTTCCATGTTTAACGGACGAACCTCATCTAATTTACGGCCATCCAAACGTTTGCGATCATCCAGGATCATACTGCGCACCACTTCCCACTGCAAATCTTCGTAATACTTTTTAGCAAGTTTCCGGTGCTCATCTGCAGTATCTTCAGGAAGGCTTAAAAGCAGTTCATCTTTGATAAGTTTAAACGCTTCAGACCTTTCGTGTTTTGCAGTGCCGCCAGCAGCTACCTGGTATAAACGGTCTTTGCAAAAAGCTATTACTTTTTCTTTCAGCTCTTCATTTTGTTCAGGTAAAGCATATTCACGTTTGCCTTTAACGCCCAGTTTATCCCGCAACTCCTGCTGCGCTTTAATCTGAACGCGAATGGCATCATGTGCAAGCTGTAAAGCTTTTACCAGATCTTCTTCACTGCACTCCTGGCTTTCACCTTCCACCATCATTAAGTTCTTTTCGGTAGCGCCGATAATAAAATCCATATCAGCTTTTGCAAAATCGGAGCGTTTTGGATTTACAACCATTTCGCCATCAACCCTGGCCACACGCACTTCTGAAATAATTTCTTTGATCGGAACATCAGAAACGGCCAGTGCAGCACTTGCAGCAAGGCAAGCCAATGAATCAGGCATTACTTCAGGGTCGGATGAAACAAGCGTCACCAATACCTGCACGTCGCAGAAATAATCGTCGGGAAATAAAGGGCGTAATGCACGGTCAATTAAACGGCTTATTAAAATTTCATAATCGTTTAGTCTTCCTTCGCGTTTAAAAAAAGAACCCGGAATCCTTCCGGCGGAAGCAAACTTTTCGTTGTAATCAACGGTTAAAGGGAACCAATCCTGGCCTTCCCTTGGTTCTTTGGCAGCAACAACTGTTGCGAGTATAATACAGTTGCCCTGACGAATGGTAACTGCACCATCGGCCTGGCGGGCCAGCCTGCCCGTTTCTATAATAACTTCCTGTCCGTCAGGCAGTTTAAAACTTGATTGAAATGGTTGAGATAACATAAAATTCATTTTAAAAAAGAGAGAGAATAATACGTGCTGCGGAAGATGATAACAGCCACGTTGAAGCATTTGGTGAAACTATTGGCAAGAATAATTGCAAATAAAAGCAATCCCAACCATTGTAGTTGGGATTGCTTTTATTATCTATAATTATTTTCTTAAACCAAGCTTCTCAATAAGTGCGCGGTAACCCTGAAGGTCTTTTTTCTGAAGATAGGTTAACAGGCGTTTGCGTTGGCCAACCATGTGCATAAGACCGCTATGTGTGTCGAAGTCCTTTTTATTGCTTTGCAAATGTTTGGAAATACTTGAAATACGTTCAGTTAATAAGGCGATCTGCGCTTCAATTGAACCCGTATTTTCTGCTTTGCCACCAAAATTGGCAAAAATTGTTTGTTTTTTTTCAGTAGTTAAATAAGACATCTTAATTAATTTAATTGCATCCAGATTTTTTTCATCCTTCTATATAGGGGCGCAAAAGTAGCGCAAAAAGATTAATTAACAGTTTTATTAAAGTAAATTAATTGATAAAGAAAGCGGGAAATTTTCTTTTATGCCCAGCCATTTGCCCTGCTTATTCCCAATATTAGCCCTCTCAATTCTGCCAGGCCACGCATACGGCCAATGCAGGAATAACCGGGATTGGTTTGTTTGCCCATATCATCCAGCATCACATGGCCATGATCAGGCCTGAATGGAATAGGTGCATCCACTTTCTGCTGAATGGCCAGTACTTCCTTTGCCACGGCATACATATCGGTATTGCCGCCAAGATGATCGGCTTCATAAAAATTACCAAACTCATCCCTTTTTGTATTACGCAAATGCACAAAATGGAGGCGGTCACCAATAACTTTTACAATCCCGGGTAAATTATTTTTAATACCTGCACCCAAAGAGCCTGAGCAAAAGCATATGCCATTGCTTTTATTCTTTACTGAAGAAAGAATGAATTCAATATCTTCTTTATTGCTTACAATTCGCGGCAGTCCTAAAATGTCAAATGGCGGATCGTCGGGATGAATAGCCAATTTTATATTCTCTTCATCAGCAACAGGCGTGATTTCCTGCAAAAAATATTTCAGGCTTTCACGCAGGGCCGAATGATCAATATCTTTATACCAATCCAGCTTTTCCTGCACTTCTTTCACGGTTATCTTTTTTTCCCCGGGTAAACCAAATAACACGATACGTGTAATTTCATCCAACTGCGATTGCGAATATTGCTTAGCCCTTTTTCCGGCTTCCGCCACAATAGTTTCATTATAACTTTCTGCAGCATTTTTTCTTTTTAATATATGTATATCAAAAACGGCAAGATCAAACCAGTTAAAGTATAACGCTTTTGAACCATCAGGCATTAAATAATCAAGGTTGGTGCGTGTCCAGTCTGTAACTGGCATAAAATTATAGGTAACGGTTTTTATACCGCAGGCGGAAAGGTTGCGCAAAGTTTGTTTATACAGATCAATATATTTTTTGTAATCGCCGGTTTGTGTTTTTATAGATTCATGCACCGTAACGCTCTCAACAACATCCCAGGTTAACCCTGCAGCCTCAATAATATCTTTTCTTTTTTGAATTTCATCAACCGTCCATACATCGCCATGCGGAATCTGGTGCAAAGCGTTTACAATGCCAGTGGCGCCGGTTTGCAAAATATCCCGTAATGTAACAGGATCATCAGGGCCAAACCACCGCCATGTTTCTTTTAACTGCATATTTTTTCCAGGTTATATTATTTATTGAATGATTTTATCGCTGCAAAAATATCTGTATTTAATATCAGCGATGTTATAAACAAATATCATTTGAGCTATTCCTGCAAATATTTCCGGCAGCAAAAAATAAAAATATAATCAAAGAAATTTCCGCAGGTATTACAATTACACATTTTCATTAGGTTTGCCGCTCCTAAAATTCATGCATGATGAAGATTAACTGGAGTAAGGTTACACCGCATCTTATTGCTATTGCTATTTTTTTAGTTGTGGCACTTATTTATTGCAAGCCTGCTCTACAGGGAAAAGTATTGCAGCAGGGCGATATTATCCATTGGAAAGGCATGGCTGAGAACTCCTTTAAATATAAGGAAACACATGGGCATTTTCCTTTATGGACGAATGGCATGTTCAGCGGCATGCCCGCTTTCCAGATTGCCCAGGATCCCTCCAACCCTTTTAATCTGATTTATCTTCATAAGGTTTTCTCTTTGTTTCTTGGCAAACCATTCCAGTTTTTCTTTTTGTTATGCCTGGGTTTTTATTTTTTAAGCCAGGTGTATAAAGTTGACTACAGAATTGGTATTGCCGGCGCGCTTGCCTATGCGTATGCATCGTTTAGTCCTATACTGGTAGTGGCGGGCCATGAATCGCAGGTGCTTGTGATGGCGTATATGCCTGCATTAATGGGCGCTGTGTTACTTGTATATCAAAAGAAGTACTGGGTGGGAGCTGCGCTCACCGCCTTATTTACAAGTTTATTTATTGCCCTGAACCACCTGCAGGTAACGTATTATTTTTTAATAATAGCCTGTTTTATGACGCTGTATTATGTTATAAAATGGGTTCGTGAAAAGGAATATAAGCACCTTGTAAAATCGCTGGTTATTGTTGGTATCATGGGTATTATAGGCGTGGCATCAAACATGGTAATACTGGCAACAACCTATGACTTTTCGAAAGCAACCATGCGCAATGGTGTATTGAATTTAGATTCAAACAATACGTCAACAAAAACAACAGGCCTGCCTGTTGATTATGCTTTTCAGTGGAGCTTTGAGAAGCCTGAAGTATTTTCAATACTGGTTCCTGACATTTATGGTGGAGCTACCGGTGTAGATGGTATTGATAAGAATTCCAACCTCGCAAAAATTGCCATTAACCAGGGCGCTTCGCCTGAAGATGCAGAAAATTTTGCCAGGCAAACAGGCTATCAGTTAGGTGGAACTTATTGGGGATCGCAAATATTCACTTCAGGACCGGTTTATCTTGGGGCGGTTATTTGCCTTTTGTTTTTGTTTGGTGTGACATACCTGAAACGAAAAGATAAATGGTGGATGCTTGCTGTAAGCATATTAGCTATTATGATGAGCTGGGGAAGATTCTTTCCTGAGTTCAATAATTTTCTCTTTAATTACCTCCCTTTATACAATAAGTTCAGGGTTCCCACATACACACTTATTATTCCGCAGTTGTTATTTCCACTACTATCTATGCTGGCTTTAAACCAATTATTTTTTATTGAAAAAGATAAAGCTTATGCATGGAAAAAACTGAAAGTGACAGGCATTGCTATAGCTGGCGTTTTTCTTATCCTTCTTATGTTGTATTCAAGTTTCGACTATAAGGGAAATGAAGCAAGCCAGATAGAAAGCGCCATTAATCAGCAAACAGATAAAAGCCAAGGATCAGCATTACAATCTGCTTATAATGCATTATTGCAGGACAGGCAATCTTTATTTGGCAGCGATATCATCCGCTCATTAATATTTATTGCACTTGCGTTTGGCTGCATTTGGTTATATGTAAAAGATAAGCTGAAAGCCAATTATGCAATGCTGGCAATTTTATTATTAAGCTCTATCGATATATTGGCAGTAGGAAGAAGATATTTAAATGATGAAAAATTTCAAACAAAAGAAGATCAGCAGGCGCAAAGCTTTACGCCATCAGCGGTTGATCAGCAGATAATGCAGGATACAAATTATTATCGTGTACTTAATTTAACAGCCGATGTTTTCAATGATGCCATGACATCTTATTTTCATAATTCAATAGGAGGTTACAACCCCGCCAAGCTTGCTATTTACCAGGATTTAATTACTTACCAGTTAAGCGGCAAACTAAATATCAACGTGCTTAACATGCTTAATACAAAGTATGTAATTAACCGCGGGCAACAAGGACAGGCCGAAGTACAAATCAACCCTGGCAATCTTGGGCCTTGCTGGTTTGCAAAGCATGTGGTGTATGTAAAAGATGATGCAGCAGCAATGCGGGCTTTGGATAATAACAATCCCGCTGACACTGCAATTATAGAAGAAGCTGAAAAAAGCAAAATTCCGTTCGTACCTGTATTAGATAGTGCGGCATCTATTCATTTAATAAAGAATGATAACGACGTAATAACATACTCAAGTAAAAGCAATACCAACCAGTTTGCAGTGTTCAGCGAAATATATTATGACCGTGGCTGGAAAGCATACATTGATGATAAAGAAACGCCGATTGTAAGAACAGATTATGTATTGCGTGGCCTGGCTGTTCCTGCAGGCACTCACAATATCCGCTTTGAATTTAAACCTGCTTCATTTTATAACAGCGTTATTATAGCCATTGTAGCATCAGCCATAATATGGTTGCTGTTAGCAGTTGCAGTATTCATGAAGGTTAAGAACAAATCAAAACAAACTATATAAATGAAAAAGTCCTCCCATTTATACAATGGGAGGACTTAAAATTCTATTAACGCTAAAGTTAAAACTGCTTATTTTTTCTTTGCAGCTGCTTTTTTAGGAGCCGCTTTTTTTGCAGCTGCCTTCTTGGGAGCCGCTTTTTTAGGAGCTGCTTTTTTTGCTACTTTTTTAGGAGCTGCCTTTTTAGCGGCTGCTTTTTTAGGAGCAGCTTTTTTTGCTACCTTCTTAGGG
>JAEWJV010000567.1 GCA_023386395.1 Bacteroidota bacterium | reverse complement strand
TTTTGAGCAATTGCCTTATTATATTCAGCAACATCATCAATGAAAAAATAACCTACAGCCACAAAAGGTGCTTTATCATTTGATGTTCTGCCACCCACCCCTTTATCAATTTCGTAAAATCTTAAATTCTTCCCTAAGAACCCCGCTACCATTGGCATGTGGTTCTTTTCATAATAATCCATATCAAATTTTTTATCTTCTCCATTTGGATAAAGTATTGTCACTTTGAACATTCCGGTTGCTGGCATAGATGATTGTTTTATTTGACTCGTTTTGCAACTTACGAATACCATAAATACTAAGCTTAATGAGAGGATTTTAATACTGGTCATGATGTTTTTCTGTTTATAATTTTAAAATTTGGGTACCAATATAATACAACCATTCAAAAAACAGATATTCAAAAGCAATTGTGTTTAGGACGGTTCGGCCAAGACCGCATCGGCAGCCGGCATTTTTAAAGCGTCAGATGATAAACCAGGCAAATTCATTTATCCTGCAAATCGCGGTTCAGGCAATTTGCCACGAAGTAACAACTGCTGATAACATACAGATTCCCTTCTACAGTAATATCCCCTGCAGGAACATATAAGCAATGGAAAAATAAATAACGATGCCGGTAACATCAACCAATGTTGCTACGAACGGCGCAGATGATACGGCGGGATCGGCCCCAAACTTCTTTAAAGCAATGGGCAGCATAGAACCGCTTAATGTGCCCCACAAGACGACTCCTATTAAAGATATGCCTACACTTATGGCAATTAATAACCAGTGTTCACCATATAAATCTTCAATAACACCATTTGCCATAAGCATGTGCCATAAGAAAATTCGTATGAAACCAATAATGCCTAAAATGCCACCAAGTAAAAGGCCGCTTAAGATTTCGCGGCGCATTACACGCCACCAATCAGTTAGTGAGATGTCGCCAACGGCCATTGCCTGTATAATAAGCGTTGAAGCCTGTGAACCGCTGTTGCCGCCGCTGCTCATAATGAGGGGAATGAACATGGCAAGTACGGTGGCCTTGGCAATTTCATCGTTGTAGCGCGCCATGGCAGTTGCCGTTAATAATTCGCCAAGAAATAATACAATAAGCCAACCGGCACGTTTGCGCACCAGTTTGAATAACGGTGTATCCAGATAGGGTTCATCCAATGCTTCGGTACCACCAATCTTTTGTATGTCTTCGCTGAACTCTTCGTTGGCCACCCAAAGCATATCATCAATGGTTACAATGCCAAGCAGTATATTGTTATCATCGGTTACAGGCAGGGCAACGCGGTTATTCATTTTAAATACTTCGTTGGCATGTTCCTGGTCATCTTTCACGTGTAATGCAATTACACGTTCATCCATCAGGTCTTCAATTTTCTTATCGGGCGAAGAAAGAATTATATCACGTATTCTTAAGTCATCAATCAGTTCGCCCCTGCGGTTAATTACATAAATAACATCAATAGTTTCCGAATTCTTGCCAACCTTGCGAATCACGTTTAACACCTGTTCAATAGTGTTGAAGGGATAAACATAAATGTAATCCGGCGTCATTAAACGGCCCACACTGTCTTCCGGGTAGCCGAGCATGGAAAGCGTTACTTTTCTTTCTTCAGGGTTGAGTAATTTTATTAAATCGCGTATAACTTCTTTGGGTAATTCTTCCAGGAAATCTGTACGGTCATCGGCAGGAAGCTCGTTCAATAATTCCGCTGTTTTAAACGAAGGCAGTTCATGCACAATTTGTTTTTGCCGGGCAAGGTCAAGAATTTTAAATACGGCGGCGGCGCGGTTAATGGCCATGTTGGCAATTATCTGCGCCTCATAATCGGGGTTGTCATAAATAAGATCTGCAACGTCGCTAATATTCTGGTCGTCGAGAAACCTGCGTATAGCCTGAAGATCGTTGGCCTGCATCAGTTGGTCAAACTGTTCTGAAAGTGAAGGCTGTTCTAATTCAAAGCTCATGCGCGCAAATTAGGTAAACAAAAGTAGCTGCAAAGAAAAATCAATATTAAATGTGCTGAATTAAAAGCCGCATATTATATTGTGGCCTAATCATAAACTTTTCATGATAGCAGCAGTAACCATTGACAAATCGCCAAAACGCGGCAGGGGGGTATTTGCAGTGAAAAATATTAAAAAAGGCACAGTTATAGAAATATCCCCGGTAATTGTATTAAGCCCTGAAGAACGCAAAGCCATTGAAAAAACCTTGTTATTCCACTATGTTTTTGAATGGGGTGATGATAAAAAGAAAGCCGCGGTTGCATTGGGTTACGTGTCCATGTATAACCATAGTTACGATGCCAATTGCGAATATGAAATGGAATTCGGAAAAAAACGTATGACCGTGCGGGCTGTAAAAGACATTAAAAAAGGCGAGGAACTTTATATAAATTATAATGCTACGCCTGATGACACAACGCCGGTTTGGTTTGATACGAAGTAAAGCACCCCACAAATTTTTACCTGTATAATATTTGCACCGTTTCAGGTGTTTGTTGTTTTAAAATGATCTGTTTATTACTGGTCATCTTCAACAGCAAATCATCCGTATAATGCCTGATGGTTAACAGCGAAAGATTTTTTTCAACCTGCACATCAAAAATCAAACCTGCCGATGCTGCAAGCTGTTCAATTTTTTCGGGGCGGTCATCCAAACATAACTGCAGGCTGATGGCGCCGGTTTGTATAAGATTAGGTTTGATATTTAATTCGCCAAGCATTTTATACAGTTCACTCATAGGCTTCTCTCCCACAAAAGAAAAATCATGGCTGTGCAGATGCATTAAAGCCTGCTTCTCTTTTATGATAACAATGGGCGGAAGGTTTTTTATTTGTTTTTTATAAATAATAGTGCCGGGCAAAGAAGCATCCAGAAAACATTTTACATGCAAAGGGATGCCTTTATTCTGCAAAGGCTTTATGGTTTTAGGATGAATGACCTGCGCCCCGTAATATGCCATTTCAATTACTTCATCAAAACTTAGTTCAGGTATTAACTGCGCATCGGGGAATTGTTTAGGGTCAGCACTCATTACGCCTTCCACATCTTTCCATATCGTCTGGCTTTCCGCGTTCAATATGTTAGCAAATACGGCGGCTGTATAATCGCTGCCTTCGCGGCCAAGGGTTGTGCTTTCGTTCTCATCGGTGCTGCCTATAAACCCTTGCGTAAGCATAATATTATTATCATTCCCTTCCGCCAGTTGTATTATTTTTTTTGAAGTATAATCCCAGTCAATATTTGCTTCCCTGAAATTATCATCCGTGCGTATAAAGTCTCTTACATCAACCCATTTATTGGCAATACCTGCTTCATTCAAATAATAACTGATGATGCAGGTGCTTAACAGTTCGCCGCAACAAACAACCTGGTCGTAATAATAATCATAGTCCTGCACAGGTTTATCATGCAGCAGCCATTCAACTTCTGTAAAAAAATTATTCAATTGCTCATAACAGGCATTGTAATGCGTAACCAGCAAATATTTGGCGGTGGTAAGATGGTTGTTTTTAATAACGTTAAACAACTGCAATGCTTCTTCTTTTCTCCCGTTATAAAAAGCTTCTGTAACTTTTTCCAGGGCGTTGGTTGTTTTGCCCATTGCAGAAATAATAACAATAAGCTTTTCATTTTTATAAGCCAACAAAATATCTTTTATATGCTGAATACGCTCAACAGAATTTACACTGGCGCCGCCAAACTTAAATACCTTCATACATGTTATTTGAAAACCGCGCAAAGATAACTGGTGGAATGGTTGAAACCATTCAGGGTAAAAGTATCTGCAAAGACTTTAAAAGGTTTGGGAGTAACCTATATTTGGGGGTAAGCAGAGGCATTGTAAAACAACAACGCAAAAATGTCAACAGGCGAATTTAAAATAACGATTCACATGGTTTCAAGCCTTGACGGCATTATCGCCAAAAGAGACAATAGTATTTCGTGGTTTGATACATCGCATAAGTATGACAAAGGCGTTGACGGGCAAGATCCCGAAGAGTTTCTAAAAACAATAGATTGCTATGTAATGGGCTCACATACTTATGAACATGCTTTGGAACTTTCAAAATCTTATGGTTGGGCTTATGGCGAAAAGCCGACAATCGTATTGACAAACCGAAACCTGGCAACCGACAAGCCAAATGTTGAATTTTTTTCAGGCGGCCTAAACAAACTTGTAAACGAACGACTGAAACCAAATTACAAAAATGTGTGGGTAGCAGGCGGCGCCATACTTACGAAAGAACTTATCCGGCAAAAATTAGCAGACGAAATAAGGATAAGTATTTTGCCAATTATTTTAGGGGATGGGCTATTGCTTTTTGATAATATCGGGCAAGAACAGATACTATATCTGAAAGACACGACAGCATATAAAAACGGAATGATAGAACTATGCTACGAAATAAAAAAATAACAGGAAACAATAAAAGGGCAAAGCTGCTTTGCCCAACAAGAAAATAAAAAACTATGCGAAAATTATCACTTTTTATAGCGACAAGTTTAGACGGCTACATCGCAAAACCAAATGACGACCTCAGCTTTCTGAAAATAGTTGAAAAAGAAAAAGAGGACTACGGTTATTCAGCGTTTATTGCAAATATTGATACGATTATTCTTGGCAGAAAAACCTATGACTACGTGCTTGAAAAAATAGGTCCTTCATATTACGACAACGGCCAACGGGACGTATTTGTAATTACAAGAACCGGAAAGCCGAAAACAGGCAGAACAACTTTTTATACAGGAGAATTGGCTAAGCTGGTTAAACAACTAAAGTCTGAAAGTGGTAAGGATATTTATTGTGATGGCGGAGCAGAAATTATAAATGAGCTTTTGCAGCACGACCT
>JAEWJV010000526.1 GCA_023386395.1 Bacteroidota bacterium | reverse complement strand
GTAGTGCCGCCATCGGGCATTTTTATCAGCTTCACAATTTTGGCTACGGTGCCAATTTCACACATATCCTCTGGCCCCGGCTCTTCCACATTGGCATCTTTCTGAGAAAGCACACCAATTAATTTATCGCCTTTGTAAGCCTCGTTTACAGCTTTGATGCTTTTATCGCGGCCAACGGTTATCGGCAGCACAACACCCGGAAATAATACTGTATTTCTTAAAGGCAAAAGCGGAAGTGTATCTGGAACTACCAGGTTTTTATCCTGGTCGTCATTTTCGTTGATGGGTATGATGGGCAAAAAATCTGCATCTTCATCACTAAGCATAAATTTATTCATATTCCTTTCAAAGTCAGTTTGTCATTTAATAGCGCTAAAAAAGCGAAGGTAGATACGTTCAATTAAAATGCCACAAGCAGAATTTGCGTTTAATGGCATTAATTTAAGACAAACTTGTAGAAATTTGAAGTTGCCTGGCTGAAATTATGTATGTAAAAGACAGAATCCTTACAATCCTTCATAAATAATGGCAGCGCCCTGGCCCACGCCTACGCACATAGTTGCCAAACCATATTTAAGATTTTGTCTTTTCATTTCGTGCAATAAAGTGGCTGAAATGCGGGAGCCGCTGCAGCCCAGCGGGTGGCCAATGGCGATGGAGCCGCCATTTACATTTACCTTATTGATATCTAATTCCAGCTCATTGATACAGGCTAATGATTGAGCGGCAAAAGCTTCGTTCAGTTCAATCAAATTCAGGTCAGCTACTTTGAGGTCAGCTCTTATTAAGGCCTTTTGCGTAGCAGGCACAGGGCCGATACCCATGATAGATGGGTCAACGCCGGCAACACCCATGCTTACAACTTTGGCTAATGGTTCAAGGTTAAACAATTTCAATGCTTCTTCGCTTGCCAGCAGTAAAGCGGCGGCACCATCATTAATACCGGATGAATTGCCAGCCGTTACCGACCCGTTTTTAGCAAATGCCGGTTTTAATGCCGCCAGTTTTTCAAGCGATGTTTTGCGTGGATGTTCATCCTGCGAAAACCAGGTTATCAATTTATCGGCTATCATTTCTACCGCCACAATTTCATCGTCCCATTTATTTTCTGCCAAAGCCTTGAAATATTTTTCCTGCGAATGCAGGGCAAATTCATCCTGCGCTTCGCGGCTTATTGTAAACTGACAGGCAACATTCTCCGCGGTTTCACCCATGGAATAAGGCGGGTACGCTTTAGCCAGTTGTTTATTGGTAAACCGCCAGCCAATGGTGGAATCATGCATTTCCTGCTTACGCTGAAAAGCGCCTTCGGCCTTGGCCAGCACAAATGGCGCCCTGCTCATGCTTTCCACGCCACCGGCAATATACAGCATGCCTTCACCGCACATAATGGCGCGTGCCGCATGCATAATAGAATCAAGGCCACTGGCGCACAAACGGTTTACGGTACAGCCTGCCACGGTAACGGGCAAACCTGCCAGCAGCGCCGCCATTCTTGCCACATTGCGGTTGTCTTCACAGGCCTGGTTGGCATCGCCTGCAATTACATCTTCTATATCCCGCGGATCAACCGGGTTGCGGTTAAGTAAAGCCGTTATAACATGGGCCAGTAAATCGTCCGGGCGAATGGAGCTTAACCTGCCGCCATATTTGCCAACGGGTGTTCTTACTGCATCAACTATATAACAATCGTTCATCATGATTTAATAAGGCGGCAAATATAGTTTGCTTTTATGCTTTTGCCTGCTGCAAAAAAGTACAGGCATTTGATATTTTTCATTTGTTGAACTGGTTTACTTTTACCTGAATTGATCATTTAATTTTTATCGATGTATAAACTTGCCAGCTATTTTTTCACAGGTGTTTTCTTATTACTCATTTTCATTTCCACAAATGCCTCTGCGCAAAAATTTACAAAAACAGATGATGGCGTTATCGTTTATCCAAATCAAAATTATTCCGGCAACGTGCAGGCTGTAAAACTGCAGGTAGTAAATGATAGGATTATAAGAGTTGCAGCCAGCGCAACAAACAATTTTCAGAATAAAAGTTTAATCATTTTAAATAATCTATCATCACAAAAAGCAAATTTTACGGTTGATGATTCGAATGATTTTATTCAGCTTAAAACCAATACGCTTAAAGCTTCCATCAATAAACAAACCGGCGCTGTTGCATTTTATGATTTGAATGGAAAAACTATTTTGCAGGAGAAGCAAACAGGTAGCAGAAGCCTTGTGCCTGCTGTGTTTGACGGCGAACCTTTTTATAGCATCAGGCAAACTTTTACTACAACGCCAGATGATGCTTTGTATGGTTTGGGCCAGCACCAGGATGGTATTGTAAACTATCGCAACAACCAGGTTTACCTGTTTCAGAACAATACAGAAGTGGCTGTTCCTTTACTTGTTTCCAGTAAAAATTATGGTATTCTTTGGGATAATGCTTCGCTTACAACGGTGGGCGATATACGGCCTTATCAAAATTTATCAGCCTTAAGATTATTTTCAAAAGATGATGAGTTAGGCTGGCTAACGGCCTCTTATTTCAACAATAAAAACAATGCAAAGGCTGATTTTATAAAAGCTGAATCAGTAATTGATTATGCCTTTCTCAACGATACAAAACAAAGGCTGCCATCTGATTTCAATGTTGCCAAGGGGAAAATTGTTTGGGAAGGATCGATAAGCTCTGACATTTCAGGCGATCATAATTTCCGTTTTACTTACGCTGGTTATTTTAAGGTTTGGATTAATGGAAAACTACTGGTTGACCGCTGGTGCCAGGCCTGGAATCCCGGCGCTGTTGTATTGCATCAGCATTTGGATGCAGATAAGAAATATGCTTTAAAGATTGAGTGGATTCCTGATGGCGGAGAGTCTTATGTTTCTGCAAAATATCTTCCGCCCATTCCTTCCTCCCAAATAAACGATTACAGTTTTTCTTCAGAAGCTGACAAGCAACTCGATTACTATTTTATTTACGGTAAAAATGCAGATGATATTATTGCGGGTTACCGCACCTTAACCGGCAAGGCAACTATTGCGCCGCAATGGGCGATGGGTTTCTGGCAAAGCCGCGAACGTTATAAAACGCAGGATGAGATTTTAAGCACCGTTGATGAATTCAGGAAAAGAAAAATTCCGTTGGACAATATTGTGCTCGACTGGAATTACTGGGAACAGGATAAATGGGGCAGCCAGGAATTTGATAAATCGAGGTTCCCCAATGCAGACAGCATGATCAGTGTATTGCATAATAAATACAACACGCATTTTATGATCTCCGTGTGGCCCAAATTTTATGAAGGCATTCCTGCTTACAATGATTTCAAAAAACATGGCTGGTTGTATACGAGAAATGTTGCGGACAGCCAGCGCGACTGGATTGCACAGGGTTATGTTTCTACGTTTTATGACGCGTTTAATGCAGGTGCACGTAAAGGTTTCTGGAATTTACTGAATGATAAGCTGTACAAAAAAGGCATTGATGCCTGGTGGATGGATGCCAGCGAGCCCGATATTCTTTCCAACGTAAATTCAAACAAAAGGAAAGAGCAGATGACGCCGTTTGCGTTGGGCAGTTCTGCCGGTTACCTGAATGCTTACCCGTTAGAAAATGCAAAAGGCATTTATGAAGGCCAGCGCGAAACAAACCCCGGCAAAAGGGTATTTATTTTAACGCGTTCTGCATTCGCCGGTTCGCAGCGTTATGGTGCAGCCACCTGGAGCGGCGATATTTCTTCAACATGGGGTAATATGAAAGACCAGATTGCTGCCGGCATTAATTTTTCTTTATCAGGCATTCCTTACTGGACAATGGATATTGGCGGTTTTGCAACGGAGCAACGTTATCAAAACCCGCAGGGCGAAGATTTGGCTGAATGGCGCGAAATGAATACACGCTGGTACCAGTTTGGCGCCTTCTGTCCTTTGTTCCGTGTGCACGGCCAGTTTCCTTTCCGTGAAATTTATAACATAGCGCCTGAAGGAAGCCCGGCCTATACAAGCATGTTGTATTATGATAAGCTGCGGTATCGTTTAATGCCTTATATCTATTCGCTGGCAGGCTGGAGTTATATAAAAGACTACACGATCATGCGTGCCCTGATAATGGATTTTGGAAATGATGATGCTGTGAAAAATATTAATGATGAATATATGTTTGGTCCATCTTTTTTAATCAATCCTGTTTATTCATATAAAGCAACTGAACGAAAAGTTTATTTGCCAAACGGGCAAGGATGGTATGATTTATATTCAGGAAAATATTTTGAAGGCGGGCAAACAATTAATGCCGATGCGCCTTATGAAAAAATGCCGGTGTTTGTAAAAGAAGGTTCCATCGTTCCGTTTGGTGTGGATTTGCAATACACGAATGAAAAGCCACAAAATAAAATCACGTTGTTTGTTTATGCAGGAAAGGATGCGCAGTTTGATTTGTATGAAGATGAAGGAACGAATTATAACTATGAGCAGGGTAAATATTCCATCATTCCAATTTCCTATAATGAACAAACAAAAACAATAACGATTGGAAAACGTGAAGGTGCATTTAATAACATGCTTGCAAAGCGCAGCTTTAATATTGTTTGGATAACAAAGGAAAAAGGTGCTGCATTAAATTTTGATGCGAGAGGGAAAATTGTTTCGTACAAAGGCGATGCAGTAAATGTGAAGATGAATTAGGGTTTGCTCACAGATTGCACAGATAAGCACAGATGATATTTTAATTGGCAAGATTCTGATGTGAAGGGTCAATTGTTTTGTATAAAGGCGATGCAGTAAATATGAAGATAGATGAACTGATAAGGAATTTCTTACCAGTTCATCATACAAAGCATGAAGCTTTCAATTGGTAGCATATTTTCATTTATACATACAGTATTATATTCTGCTGCATTACTGCTTTCAATGCCTGATGTGCCCTTAAACTATATAACTCTATTCAGCAAATTGAAAAGGTTAGCAACGTCCTGCAATCATTTAAATTCCATCTTCCTGTTTTACTTTACTACAATAAACTGCGCCCTTGCTATAATGGTATTGTTTTGTATGGCAACGATCATATAAGCGCCGGGAAATAAATTAAGATTTCGTAATGCATACATGTTCCTGCCTGCAACAATGCTGCTTATGGTTTCTGCCCGTAAGATTCTTCCGGACAGGTCTGCTATCTTAATATTAACCGGGCCTGCTTTGGCACATTGCAGTATGAGATTTGCAGATGCTGTATTTACCGGGTTGGGTGCAACCAGCAGGCTATTGGATACATCCGGTTTTAGATTATCCGCAATAGCTGCATTAATATCAGAAGCTTTTAAAACGCCGCCACTGATTTTAACCGTGTAATCTTCCACCTCGCCAAAATGGTCGCCCGGAACATCACAGGGGTTATTGCGGTAATAATCAAAGTTCATTACCACGCGCATGCGCGTGCTGCCGTTAACTGCGGTTGCCGGTACTGTAAAAGATATGCTCTTATTGACTGCCGTTGTGCCACGCACCTGCCCTATAGCTTCTCCCGCGTCATAAAAATCCCCGTCCTGGTTATAATCAATATATACCTGCCAGTATTCTTCGTCAGGGTTGTTAGTAAATCCCGGCGTAAGAATAATTTTATGAACGGTGCCGGCAGCCATGCCCGTACTTAAAGATGTATAGTCGGCATAACCACCGTTATTCCCGCTGGTATTATTGATCTTTCCCAGTTTAACCGTATTTATCCATTCGTAATCGGTTATGCCCGATACGGTGCAATAATTATTTGTTGTTGTAAAGGATGCAGCAGTACTGAATGCACTGACTGAACCGGCTCCGCACACAGACCGCACCTTGTACTTATAATTAGTGTGTACTGCCAAACCTGTGAGGTTGTAAAAGGTGTCGGTGATATTATTTACAGTCGTCCAGGCGTTAGTGCCTGTTCTGTATTGCAGTGTGTATTTTGTTGCACCGCCCCCGGCGATCCAGCTTACCGTAGCCGCATCAGAAGTGATAGAGGAAGCAGCAAGGTGTGCCGGCACATTACAGTTAGTAATATTTACAGTATAATCTTCTGCTTCGCCAAAAAAGTAAGTGCAGGGATTATTTAAATAACCGATAGCATATTGCATGATTATCCTCATGCGGGTATTACCGGTAAGCGCAGTGGCAGGAACAGTAAAGGAAACATCCACAGGGCCGTAAGCATCACCCTGGCCTGCTTTTTCACCGGGGTCTGTAAAGTCAACATCATGGTTATAATCTATATACACTTCCCAATAGTAATGCGAGCCGCCACCCGGCGTAAAGCTGATGGTTTGCGAAGTGCCGGGGCCAATATTAGTGCTTAATGCCGTGTAGTCGGCATACCCACTATTATCCCCGCTGGTGTTATTGATACTGCCGAGTTTAACGCTATTGATGTTCCCGTACTCTGTTGAACCTCCCACACCACAATAATTATTTGCTGTTCTAAAAGATGCTGTGGTGCTGAATGCACTTGTTGAACCCGGGCTGCATATAGCCTGTACCCGGTAGCTGTATTTTGTGTTTTGGATTAACCCGGTCAGCGTGTAAAAGGCATCGGTAATATTATTGATGGTAGTCCAGCTGGTGGTGCCTGCAATTTTGTATTGCAGTTTATAGGTTGCAGCTTGGCCATACCAGCTCACCTTTGCCGCTGTATTGGAAATGTTTGAAGCAGTAAGGCCGCTTGCGCCGGGGCAGGTAATATTGATGGTATAATCTTCTACTTCGCCGAAAAATGTAAGGGCAGAACATGATCCCAAATAACCGTTTCCCGACATCATAATACGCATGCGCGTGGGCCCCGTAAGGGCATTAAAGGGAACCGTAAAAGTCTTAATGATGGCGCTCTTACTATTACTCTGCCCCGCAATTTCACCCGCATCCGCAAAGTCCCCGTCGTGGTTATAATCTATGTAAACTGTCCAGTATTCATTATAAACGAAACCCGAATATCCTGGTGTGAGGGTAATAACCTGGGCACTGCCCAATCTTATATCTGTACTCAATGCTGTATAGTCGGCATAGCCGCCATTATTGCCGCTGGTATTATCAATACTGCCCAGTTGAATGCGGTTTATCCATTCCTCGTTTGACGTACCTTTTATTGAGCAATATTGTGTATAGGCACTTTCAAAAAGAAAGCTTAATAAAACAAGTGACAGAATTTTAGTTTTCATGTGTATATTTTTTGTTTTCTATTTGCCACATGGAATTCGCCATAAAATTTTCATCGGCGTTTTGAATAATTTGCTTCGAAATTTTACGGCTCATTTCAACTGAGCTTTTATAAGTGAAATAAATTATTACAAGCAGCCTCCTGTATATTTAATGGCTGCAACGGGCTTCATTTTCTGCTCAATATTTTCTATTCTTTTATCATACAACCATATCACCAGCGCTATCAGCAGCAGTGTTAACAGGATGATGAGAATGATCGATAATCTTTTTTTTGGCATAACATGTAAAGCAGTATTGAAGCAGCGTGAAAGTACTATTGCGTAAAGACTGATTCCTAAAAACAGGCAAGACAAAAGCAAGACAGGAGACGGACAAAAACCGGACAAGCAGGATTTCAGCTTTGAGCTATAAACCACGGCAGTCACAAAACAGGAAGACTTGTAAAAAAGCGTTCTCTTAAATGCCCAGCAGGTAAGCCTCAAGATTTACTTCCGGGGAAAGCTGCATACGCTGGCGCAGGCGGCGCTTGCTTTTGGCCACGCTTTCTGCAGAGATGCCGAGAAGGGAGGCCATTTGCTTATTATCAAACATAAGGCGGGTAAGTGCGGCCATGCGCTGTTCGGCCTGCGTAATATCGTTTGCCTGCATTTTTAACCGCGTAAAAAAACCGGGATGCGTTTTTTCAAAAAGCATTTTAAACCTTATCCAGTCATCTTCGGTTAATATGGTTTGATGCGCCAGTTCTTCTATTAATTGTTGCTGATTGGCATTGCGCTCAGTTGCTTCTAATTGCTGCTCTAATTTTTCAATAAGGTTTGTTTTTTCAATAAGGTTTTGTGTAAACAGGTTTAGTTGTTCCGTTGCTGCATTTTTCTCTGCATCTGCAACGGCCGCATTAGCTTCAGCAATTTCTTTTTGCTGCAGGGCAAACTGCTCTCTATATTTTGCTTTTTGCCGTTGGCGGTTAAGCACAAGTATTGTTATCAGCGACAGCATAATAATAAAAGCAATAATAAAGTTGCGGGTTAATGCTTCTGTTTCTTTTTGCTTTTGTAATTGTTGTACGGTTTGATAATTCTTTTCATTGGTAATGCGCAGTTGGGCTATTTTAACACTGCTGAGGGTAATTACTTTTTGAAGGGAATCGTGCAGTGTTATATATAACTGTGTGTAATGGTAGAAGCTGTCTGTATTTCCATAAGCACGAAACACACCGGCGGCGGTGTAATAAGCATACTGCAGGTAATCCATTTTTTGTACAAGGTTGTTAGTTGAGTTATGCAGCAATTGCAGCGATTCTTTTATGTGCAGCAGGGCGCTGTCTTTCCTGCCGTTTATAAGGTCAATCTTTGCCAGCAACTGCAGCCCGTAAGCCGATACTTTGGGTTCGGCTGTATATTTAATTTTATTGATGTATTGAATATACTGTTTGGCTTTGTTGTAATCTTTTTTAAGCAGCCAGGCTTCGCCTGTAAATACTGCGTTGATGGTTGTCCAGATGGGTTCATTAAGCTGAAGGGCCACCTGCATGGACCGTTCATAATACGTCATTGCCGAGTCCAACTGCCCGAGCTGCTTATAAGCCTGGCCAATCGTGTTCAGGTACCGTATGCGCAAATAGGTTGTTTCAAACGAGGTGTCTGTATAACGGGCCAGCCCTTTTTTTGTATAGTCAATACATTTTTCATATTCAGCAATACGGTACATGTCTTCGCCCAGGTAAAAACGGTAATTCTCAACAAAGACGGGCATTTCCTTTAAGGTGTCATATATTTCATCTGCATTCAAATAGAAGAAAGTGCTCAGTGGCAGCTCGCTTCTTGACTGCATCACCAACCCATAAAAAAAAGACATATAACCGGTAAGATAATTATCGCCGGTTTCATAAGCCTCATATAAACTTTGTTCGCAAAGTTTTGTAAGCGTGGTGATATCGCCTCCCTTGTAATAAACATCAGCGGCCTTCAGAAAAGTAATTTTCGCTTTAAAATATGCGCCTGATTCGCCGGTGTTTTCCAACTGTTTAATGCAGTCAGCAACCGTTGCGCTGTCATATTTTCTTAATGTGAACCACGATACCTGCTGTAAAAAGCTGTTGGCAATATCATCTTTTGAGTTAAGCTTTTTTGCCCATTCTTTAACAGGGAATGAAGTTTTTTGACCTGATGCGGGCAGGTTTATTTGCAATGCAATCAATAATAAAAATAGCAGGTATTTGGCTTGGATGCCGCACATACACAGTCAGCATTAATCAGTATAATTTTTATGAGTTGTGCTGTTAAGCTGTATAGAAGAAGATTGAACCGTTATTTCGGCTACAGGAGAAATCGCTGCCTTATTTTGAAATTTATAACTATGCAGAGATGTCCCGTTACCTCGATATGACGGGCTAAGAACGTCAATTTAATTAATAGCACAACCTGTTATCTTTCTAACAAAGAATGAATATATAAGAAAAAACAGTAAAGCCTGCCATTTGTTTTTGGAACAGGAAAGCAGAAATTGCTTTACCCGCCAATTTTATCTTTTTGTATGATGATATCGTAAATTTAGCGCTTGCCTTCAGCTTATCTTTGCAGAATGCTTTCTGCACAGCAAAACAACATCAGGAATTTAAGTTTAAATGAAATCGAAAATTATTTTGCCGAAAACGGCGAAAAGAAGTTTCGTGCAAAACAGGTATATGAATGGCTCTGGCAGAAACATGCCGGCAGCTTTGATGCCATGACAAACATCAGCAAAGACCTGCGCAGCAAACTGGCGGAACATTTTTCTTTGCCTGCATTAACCGTTAATACCACGCAATACAGTGCAGACGGAACGGTGAAGAGCCGCTTCGAAACCTTCGACCATCATTTTGTTGAAGGTGTTTTAATTCCAACAGAAGAAAGGAAAACGGCCTGCGTTTCTTCGCAGATAGGCTGCAGCTTAAGCTGTAAATTTTGCGCTACCGGCAAAATGGAGCGGGAGCGTAACTTAACCTTCGATGAAATTTTCGACCAGGTAGCACTGATAAATGAACAAACAGAAAGGATCTACAACAAGCGGTTAACCAATATTGTTTTTATGGGCATGGGCGAACCATTGCTCAATTATAATAATGTGCTGAAAGCCATCGATAAAATTTCTGCAGAAGATGGCCTTGGTATGAGCCCGCGACGCATCACGGTTTCAACCGCCGGCGTTGCGAAGATGATCAGGAAGTTAGGCGATGATAAAGTGCGTTTTAAACTGGCCTTATCGCTGCATGCGGCCAACGATAGAAAGCGCCATGAAATAATGCCGATTAATGATTCAAACAATATTAAATCGTTAATAGAAGCGCTTAATTATTTCTATAAGCAAACCAAGAACGAAGTAACTTTTGAGTATATCTTATTCAGGAATTTTAATGACTCGCAGCAGGATGCAGAAGAGTTAGTAAAGATCTACCGCCAGGTGCCTGCCGACCTGGTGAATATTATTGAATACAATCCCATAGACGGCGCCAGTTTTGCCAAGCCTGATGAAGAAACAATAGGGGCTTTTATGCATTATCTTGACAGCCACCGTGTAAATGCAAGGCTGCGCCGCAGCCGTGGAAAAGATATTGATGCCGCCTGCGGGCAACTGGCCAATAAGGATAGTTTTTAGTATTTACGGATTTACAGCTCCACAAGTTATTATTTCCCTAAGTTTCATTTCTTATGGTAAAGTTTCCTGTTTATACAGCAGAAATTTTGCTGATATAAAAAAACTCCGCCAAAGTTTTATTTACTTTACGCCCCTTAAAGAAAAGTTCAGTTTTTATATAAAGTGTTATGGGTAGAATTTTTGAAGTTAGAAAGGCCACCATGTTTGCCCGCTGGGACAGGATGGCCAAACAGTTTACACGCATAGGAAGGGAAATTGCCATTGCCGTAAAGGCCGGCGGGCCGGATGCCGCAACTAACCCGGCACTGCGCCGCTGCATGCAGAACGCAAAGAGTGTAAACATGCCGAAAGACCGCGTGGAAGCCGCCATAAAGCGGGCCATGGGTAAGGAAATGGATAACTATGAGGAGATTTTATACGAAGGTTATGCGCCGCACGGTGTGGCGTTGCTGGTGGAAACGGCAACCGATAACCATGTGCGTACGGTAGCCAACGTAAAAAGTCATTTTAATAAAGGCGGCGGCACGCTGGGCAATAACGGCAGCGTGAGTTTCCAGTTTAAGAAAATGGGTGTTTTTAAACTAAAGCCGGAAGGCCTGAATGTGGAGGAACTGGAATTAGAGCTCATAGATTTTGGCCTGGAGGAAATGGGCGAAAGCACGGATGAAAACGGTGATGAAGTGCTGGTATTACGCTCTGCCTTTACCGATTTTGGCAACCTGCAAAAGGCTTTGGAAGATAAGGGTGTTACGCCTTTAAGCGCGGAGCTGGAATGGATTCCAACAACCACCGTTCCTGTCACCGAAGAACAGGCGGAAGATGTGAGTAAACTCATTGAACGCCTGGAGCAGGACGATGATGTGAGCAAAGTATTTCATAATATGGGTTAAGGGATTGACTGGTTTATCAGTTGATAAGTTGATTGGGAAAACACTCCGTTAACTTTTTCAGCCAATCAACCTTTCAGCATATCAACAATTCACAAACAAGCAGCATGGCTTCTTTAAAAAATACATTAACAGGAACCGGCGTGGCGCTGGTTACACCTTTCAGAAAAAATCTTGAAATTGATTACGACGCCTTCAAAAAAATGATTGATTATGTAATTGAAGGCAACGTAGAGTATATTGTTGTATTGGGCACCACCGGCGAAGCCCCCACCTTAAATACAGCTGAGAAAAAAGACCTCATTAAATTTTCTTACGAAGTTGTAAAAAACCGTGTGCCGGTGGTAGTGGGCATAGGCGGTAACAATACAGCCGAACTGGTGCATGACCTGGAAACATTCCCGCTGGGAGATGCCATTGCGGTTTTAAGCGCTTCGCCATATTACAGCAAGCCTTCGCAGGAAGGCATTTACCAGCATTATAAAACCCTGGCAGAAGCATCGCCCAAACCAATCCTTTTGTATAACGTGCCGGGAAGAACGTCTAAAAATGTAGAGGCAGATACGATCATTAGGCTTGCCGGCGAAGTTGAAAATATTAAAGGCATTAAAGAAGCCGGCGGCGATTTTGCCCAGTGCGTTAAAGTATTGCGGGATGCTCCGGAAGATTTTTTGGTGGTAAGCGGCGATGATGCTTTGGGCATGCCGCAAATCGCCTGCGGTATGCAGGGCGTTATCAGCGTTGCGGGAAATGCTTTTCCGAAAGAATTTTCTGAAATGGTGAGGAGCAGCATAAAGCATGATTTTAAAACGGCAAAATCCATTAATGATAAACTGGCCGGTGCTTATGAACTGATGTTTGCCGAAAACAATCCTGCCGGTGTAAAAGCATTCCTGGCAGAAATGGGATTGATAGAAAATTACCTGCGCCTGCCGGTGGTTCCGTTGAGCGAAAAATACCAGGTGCTGGTGAAAGCATTTCTTTCTAAAGGTTGATTGGCTTAAAAGTAAGAAGGGTATGTGTTTCCAGTAATCAGCCCGTCAACATTTCAGCTATAATTCAGAAATGTTAGCTTAAATTCATATACAATTTATGGCTAACTTCTTTATTTCCTACTCACGAAAAGATGCTGCGGTAGCCGACAACATCCGCAATCATATTTACAAACTTGATGCAGGCCATGATGTTTTCCTCGATATAAAATCTATACATGTTGGCGCCAACTGGAAAACAGAATTACAGCGTAAAATAAAAAGCTGCGATTTCTTCATACTTATTCATTCCAAAAATTCAATCAATTCCCCTTACGTAAAAGAAGAACTTAAATGGATAAGCGAATCTGAGCTAAAAAGCGGCATGCGCAAGCTGATTGTTTACCGGCTTAACTATGCCGGGATAATACCGGAAATAGCCAGCTACCAGATACTTGATGGTACTGATAATTTCACCATAGATTTTTTCAGACTGATGCAGGGCGTTCTTGCTGAAAACTCCTTTTACAACGTGGAATATGAGATTATGCTGGAAGATGAATACTGGTACAAAGGCAAAATATGGATTGAAGCGCCCGGACAGTTTTTAGAAAAAATACAAATGGCAGAGTACAGGTTTGATTACGGATGGTCGCCTGATGCAAGCCTTATTACGGTTAACAGCACCAAAAGCAATATAAAGAAGAAATTTGCCGTGGAATTTGAGACCAAATATCATTTTACCATTTTCGTTATGCTGTACCTGTGGAATACAAAAGAGCTCGCCTTTGTAAAAAAGGTCCATATAAGCCATTAAGAGTTAAGCCCGCATAGGCTTATCTTATAAAAGCTGAACATTTGCATTAATTTCATTATTGGCTGATGTTTATTTAATAACCTATAAAACAAATACAATGAGTTTCCAGGAATCCTTTAAAGTGCACGGCGAAAACCTGCTTAAAAAAGTGAAGGAGTTAATAGAAGAGGGCAACATAAGAAAGATAACCATTATTGATAAAGACGGTAAAGAGTTAATGAGCTTTCCATTAACAATTGGCGTAGTGGGCGCTTTGGTAGCGCCTGTGCTTGCGGCTATCGGCGCCGTTGCAGCATTGGTGGGCGAATGCACTATAAAGGTGGAAAGGGATCACGAAAAAGAATAGCACATGCCCGGCTGCCGGTTACTATTACGATCCCTGCATAAAAATATGCTGATTATACTGTAGCCATTATAACTATTGCATTCGCCGGCTTAGCAATATTTTCATTGGAAGGTCATGATGATAACAAACAAAAGCGTATGAAGCTGCTGCTCACTTCTGCCGGCATAAGTAACCAAAGCATCCGCAAGGCAATGGCTGGCCTGCTGGGCAAGCCCATTGAAGAATCAACAGCGCTCTTTATTCCTACGGCTATTTACGGCATACCCGGTGCCGCCGAAATTATAAGAAAAGTAATTTGCGGAACCCTGGGCGACCCTTTTTGTGAAGCCGGCTGGAAATCTTTAGGGTTGCTGGAGCTTACCGCGCTGCCTGCCATGAAAAGAGAACTTTGGGTGCCGATGCTCGAGAAGACAGATGCATTGCTTGCGGGCGGTGGCGATTGCCAGTATCTCTGTTACTGGATGCAGCAATCCGGGCTGGCAGCAATGTTGCCTTCCCTGCTGCACAAAATTGTTTATGTGGGTTTAAGCGCCGGCAGTATGGTTATGACACGCTTTGGAACCACTTATGGCCATCATACTTTACCAAAGAATACTGACACGTGTTTGGGGATGGTTGATTTTGCCATACACCCGCATCTTGACCATGAACAGTTTCCTGGTAATTCTTTGGCAAACCTGGAAAAACTGGCAAAAACTTTACCTGTTCCGTCTTACCTGATTGATGACCAGACAGCGATTCAGGTTGTTGATGGTAATATAGAAGTTATATCGGAGGGAAATTGGAAATTGTTTAACCCTGCCCATTCATGAACAGGTATTGTAAAGAAAACCGGTTGCCCGGCCTTTATGGAATATCGAGGTATTTATGCACCTGCAGGCTTAGCTGCCAGCGGGGGTGTTGTTTGATATAATCTATTATTAACGGCGTTATTGCTGCGGCCTTGCTCCACTCGGGCTGCAGGTAAAGCTTACAATTTGCCGAAACCTGTGCAGCATTTTCTTCCGCCCATTTAAAATCCGATTTATTATATACCACCACTTTCAGTTCACTGGCAGCGGCAAACACTTCCGGTAAAGGCTCCTTAAACTTTTTGGGTGAAAGGCAAATCCAGTCCCAATAACC
>JAEWJV010000396.1 GCA_023386395.1 Bacteroidota bacterium | reverse complement strand
GCCATCAATATATAACTGCGGTGTTGCATTGCGCAGCTTAACGTTACCGTCAATATCCACCTGCAAAGAAGGCACGTTTTTCATTATATCAACCGCCGTTCCGCCTGCGCTTACGATATTTTTATCTACGTTAAATGTCTTTTTATCAATATCCATTTTAAGCGCCCCCGATGTTCCTGTAACCGTTACGGTCTGCAAAGTATTGGTTTCATCAGGCTCAAGTTTTATGTTGCCGAGATCTTTATCAAGTGCGCTCATCATATTACCACCGCCCATTTGCTGGCCTTGCTGGGAAGGTGCATTTCCACCACCGGCTTTCATTTGAAAGCTTATTTTTTCTTCATACATTTTATAACCCACAGCGGAAATTCTTAAGGTAATTCCGAATAAAGGCAGGTCGCTGAAACTAAACTCGCCATTGGGTTCTGTGGTAGCGCCTTTAAATAATACCTGTTTTGATTTTTTTGTGGTGCTGTCATACTGGTTTTGCAGCAGGATTATGGTTGCTTCAGATAGCGGCTTACCAATGCTGTCAAGCACTTTTCCATAAATATGACCGATGCTTGGCATCTGGCGGCCCTTTCCACCACCTGCGGGAAACTGGGCAAATATGCCTGTAGTTGTAATCAGCAATACCGCCGCCATTAATACTTTTTTCATAAATTCTGTACTTGTAATTTGAATGGCAAAATTATTTACAGCGCGGACGATTATAAGCCAAATGAGACAAGCGGATGAAATAATGCGACAAAAGGTTAATGAAATTCTGCGGTTGTTTAATGATTGATTTTCAATGCAAAAGGAAGGTGAATTTATTGTTAATGTTTGCCTGTTAATTCGGCCACTGCATCTTTGTAACTATCGCCAACAGGTATCTCCATATCGTTTATAAAAACACTGTTTTTACGTATGGATGTGATGTAGTCTTTGGAAACAATAAATGATTTTTGAACGCGTATAAACATGGAAGCGGGTAACTGTTCTTCTATAGCTTTCATTGTAATGCGGGCAACGAGCGGTTTTGGTGAGCTTTTAAGATGGATTTTGAGATAATCTTTCAACCCTTCAATCCACATAATATCAGTAAAAATTACTTTTACAAGGCTGTAATCTGCATTAATAAAGAAATAAGGCGGCGCCTCAAACCCGGCCTTTTTTTTTGTTTTAAGCTGGTGCAGTTCCCAGGCTTTATTACAGGCTTTAATAAACCTGTCGAGTGGTACCGGTTTCACAAGATAATCAACCACATCAAGCTCGTAACCCTTCAGGGCATATTTTTCATACGCTGTAATAAGGATAAACATGGGTTTGGCCGTAATTGTTTTAATAAACTGTAAACCTGTTAAGCCCGGCATTTGTATGTCAAGAAAAACAAGATCAATTTCTTCCCGCTGCAATAGCTGCATGGCCTCAAGCGGGTTATTGCAGGCAGTAACCAGTTTAAGAAAAGGCACCTTGCTTATATTATCTTCAAGTAATTCCAGCGCCAGCGGTTCATCGTCTATTGCTATGCATTTCAGCATTAATGTAAATTTATTTGAAGCGAAACAGTAAACCACCCATCTTTTTTATTGATGAGCAGGGCATGATTGCGGCCATACAATAAATTTAGCCTTCTTTGCACGTTATTCAACCCTATACCGGAATCTTTATCTTTTATCGCGTTCAGCGCATCATTATATTTATTGCTAACCATAAACTGAAGAATGCCATTTTCAACTTTCAATTCAACTTTTATAACAGCATCTTCTATAATACCGGTGCCGTGTTTAAATGCATTTTCAACAAAGGGAATTAAAAGCATGGGCTCTATTTCGTTGCTTGCGCCTATTTCATTAAAAGAAGATTGCACTTTTACGTTTTTACCAAACCGTTGTTGCTGAAGGTCGATATAACTTTGAATATATTCCACTTCTTTTTCAAGCGGCACCTTCTGCTCATCTGTTTCATAAAGCATATAACGCATAAGCGACGAAAGTTTTATGAGCGAATGTTCCAGCAGGTCAGATTTTTTACGCGCCAGTGCCACCATATTATTCAGCACATTAAACATAAAGTGCGGGCTAACCTGCGACCGTAAAAACAGTAATTCTGTTTTAAGATTTTCCGTTTCTTTTTCCTGTGACCGTTTTATTGACTGTTGCCTTTCGAGCAGGAAAAAATAAGCCGTGCTGCTTGCAATAATAAAGAAGTAGGTGAATATATTATAAATGAAAAAGTTTTCTGCTTTAAAAGGCACATGGTGCACAAACAATGAAAAATAAAGTGAATGCAAAAAGTATACTGCGGCCAGTGCAAGAATATGCAGTGAAATAAACTGCCACACTTTTTTTGTGCGTAACAGAAATGGTAAAAACATATAAGCATTCAGGTAAAAGAGGCCAGCCCAGATACCGCTGCTTAAAAAATAAAAATAGAACAGGGCTGCATCATCGGGTTGTGGAGGGCGGCGGTCTCTTTTATAGGTAGCCTTTAAGAAAAATGGGAAAGAAAAGAGTATGACCCAGCAAACAGCATGCAATACGGCCACCACCCATCTTTTTCTTAAAAAATTATACTTCATTTTGTCAAAGTACCTAAGAAAAAACCTAACAATGGCTGAAACAGGAAAGATTGCGACAAAAACAAATTTTACATAGATGAAAACTTGTAAAAACGAAAAGGTGTGTGATAATAATATGAAAGGTTTGCAAGTACGAAAGCGTTAGTTAAAAGCTTCAAAAAATTTATTTCATTTCAATTTTTTCTGTAACATTGCAGCCGGAAACAGCACATAGTCCAATCAAAAAATCACACTCGCCTGTTTTCTTTTTAACCAAAAAATTTCTTCCAAACCGTTTCAAAAAAGTTTTGAGAAATTACATTATTCCATAAGGATTATTATTTTTTATGTACGACATTCTCCAATTGAACGACATGCCGGTGCCAGAGCTCCTCGACATCGCTGAGCACCTTGACATTACTGATGCAGGAAAGCTAAACAAGCAAGACCTCATTTACCGCATCCTTGATAAACAGGCATTAACGCCGGCAGCAGCTAATGCAACCGCAGAAAAGCCCAAACGTAAACGCACAGTAAAAGCAAGCACCGCAAACACTACAGAAGAAGCAGAAGTAATGACAGATACATTACAGAAGCCTGCGAAGGAAACGAAACATTCTTCTAAGGAAAAAGCTTCAAAAGATGAAGCAAAAGAAGACAAACCCAAGCGGGCCCGCGTAAAGATAAAAGCCGCCGCTGAATCTAAAAAAGACGAGCAGCCGGGGGACGAAGAAGCTGCTACATCTGCTGAAGATTATGTTGATGGTGATGATGCCCTCACCCAAATGGGCGCCAATTTATTAAGCATGCTGGGTGATGATGAGCCTATAGTTTATCCTGATGAACTGGAAATTGCTGAACCTGTTGCAAAGCCGTCAAGCCCGGGCCGCAAAGAACCTGCATTTAACATCGAGTTCGATGGCATTATTCAAGCCGAAGGCGTTTTGGAAATGATGCCCGATGGTTATGGCTTTTTACGCAGCAGCGATTATAATTATCTTTCTTCTCCCGATGATATTTATGTTTCACCTTCACAAATAAAATTATTCGGTCTTAAAACCGGCGATACCGTTTTTGGCGCTGTACGCCCGCCCAAAGAAGGCGAAAAATATTTTGCTTTATTAAAGGTTGAAACCATTAATGCAAAAAGCCCGGATGAGGTAAGGGACAGGGTTCCTTTCGATTATCTTACACCGCTTTTCCCTTATGAAAAACTAAATCTTTTTACTTCCCCCACTGATTATTCAACACGTACTATTGACCTGTTTACCCCAATTGGTAAAGGCCAGCGTGGCTTAATTGTAGCGCAGCCCAAAACAGGTAAAACCATGTTGCTGAAAGCTGTGGCCAATGCCATTGCCGCCAACCATCCTGAATGTTATTTAATGGTGGTGCTGGTGGATGAGCGCCCTGAAGAAGTTACCGATATGGAGCGCAGCGTAAAGGCTGAAGTAATTGCTTCTACTTTTGATGAACCTGCAGAAAAGCATGTTAAGGTTTCTACTATTGCCCTGCAAAAAGCAAAGCGGCTTGTTGAATGTGGCCATGATGTAGTGATTTTGCTTGACAGTATTACCCGCCTCGCCCGTGCGCACAATACGGTGGCCCCGGCCAGCGGTAAAGTGCTGAGTGGTGGCGTTGAAGCTAATGCCATGCAAAAGCCCAAACAGTTTTTTGGCGCTGCCCGTAAAATTGAAAATGGTGGTTCTTTAACCATTCTTGCAACTGCATTAATTGATACTGGCAGTAAAATGGACGAAGTGATCTTTGAAGAATTTAAAGGCACCGGCAATATGGAACTGCAGCTTGACAGAAGATTGGCAAACAGGCGCATTTACCCGGCTATTGACCTTGTGG
>JAEWJV010000346.1 GCA_023386395.1 Bacteroidota bacterium | reverse complement strand
CCCTAAGGGAGTTATTTGAAGATATAATAAATATTGCTGTTTCAATTGATGAGGTTATTCAATAATGAAACTAAAGATGATATGAAAAGATGCAGTACAAGTGTTGCGACGCAAGGAACGATGAATAGAATTACTGCAGATGGTCACCAAAAAAAATTCTAATTCTTAATATAAATCTTTAATTAATAAAATATGGCACAGATAAGCGTAGATAGTTTGATGGGCAATAACGGCCCTTCATATCCTGAACAAATAGCCGCACCATTTCGTAAAGAACTTACAGATAATGGGTTTACACAATTGCTTACGGCAGAAGAGGTAGATAAAGCATTGGACGTAAACGATGGCAAGGTAAAAATGGTTGTATTAAATTCTGTTTGCGGTTGCGGTGCAAGGGTAGCAAGGCCGGGCGCTTTACTTTCCTTGTTTGGCAAGGTAGTTCCTGATGAAAAGCTTACGCTTTTTGCAGGTATGGAAAAAGATGCGGTTGCATTGTTCCGCTCAAAATATTTGCCGGGCATTACACCCAGCTCACCAATTATTTCTTTGTTTAAAGATGGAGAAGTGGTGTTCATTTTACACCGTTACCAGATTGAAAGAAGTGCAGCCGGCGATATAGCTGATGCATTAATGCAGGAATACAATAAGGTGTGTACAAAAGAAAATGATGATGCTGCCGTTGAAGCATTAAGGCAGTATTTTATTGCAACGTATGATGTTGACCCGCTTTCGCTGGAGCAGCAACAGCAATAGTTCATAAGTTGAATGGTTGATTAGTTGATAAATAACATTTCAACTAATCAACTTAGTCAACAAATCAACTCAACAAAATGAAAATAACCGCACAGGAAGAATATGGCATCCGCATTTTTATCCGTATTGCAAGATGCGGCGATGAAAATGGTTTAAGTATTCCGCAGATAAGTGAAGCGGAAGGCTTAACACCGCATTATGTTGCCAAGCTTACAAGGCAATTAAGGCTAAGCGGTTTTTTAAAAAGCACGCCCGGGCAAAAAGGCGGTTATGTGCTTTCAAGACCCACATCAGGAATAAATATTAATGACGTTTTAAAAACATTGGGCGGCGCTTTGTTTGATGATAAATTCTGCGCTACTCATATCGGCGCTTTAAACCTCTGTACCAATTCTGTTGATTGCTCTGCACGTTCTCTTTGGAAGATAATCCAGTTTACAGTTGACCAAGTGTTAAATAAAATGACACTCGCCGATCTCTGCGGTAAAGAAGATTCTGTAGTTAAGCTGCAGGCTTTGCTGGAAGCTGAATTAATGTTGCAGCAATAGTTTTATCATATCAGCATCATTATAACTGCGTACAATCCAGCATATATTTTAATGCAGGATGTTATTATTAGCAGCACCTGTTATAAAAAAACGCCACAGTTTATCTGCAGCGTTTTCGCAAAAAAGATTTATTACTTTTTATTCAGCAATACCGGTTTGCATTTCTATAAGCCTCGCCCTTATTTTTCCTTCAATTTCGTTAGCCAGCCCTTCATTATCAGAAAGCAGGTTTTTTACCGCATCACGGCCCTGGCCAAGCTTATTACCGTCATAACTAAACCAGCTTCCACTCTTTTGAACGATATTCATTTCTACACCCATATCTATAATTTCACCAACCTTGCTGATGCCTTCGCCAAAAATGATATCGAACTCTGCACTGCGGAATGGCGGTGCAACTTTATTTTTAACCACCTTTACTTTTACGCGGTTACCAATAGCTTCATCTCCATCTTTAATCTGGGAAGTGCGGCGTATATCTAACCTCACAGAGCAATAAAATTTTAAAGCATTACCGCCGGTTGTTGTTTCAGGGTTGCCAAACATAACACCTATCTTCTCGCGTAACTGGTTAATGAAAATGCACACTGTATTGGTTTTGCTGATGGTAGCAGTAAGCTTACGCAAAGCCTGGCTCATTAACCTTGCCTGCAAACCCATTTTACTATCGCCCATTTCGCCTTCCAGTTCGCCTTTGGGCACAAGTGCTGCCACAGAGTCAATTACCACCACATCCAATGCGCCTGAAAGAATTAAGCGGTCTGCAATTTCTAAACCCTGTTCGCCATAATCGGGCTGGGAGATTAAAAGATTATCAATATCAACACCGAGTTTCTGTGCATAGGCGCTGTCGAATGCATGTTCTGCATCTATGATGGCGCAAATGCCACCTTTCTTTTGCGCCTGTGCAATTACATGCGTGGCAATGGTAGTTTTACCGCTCGATTCAGGGCCATAAATTTCAACTACACGGCCGCGTGGAAGGCCGCCAACGCCAAGTGCAATATCCAAGCCAATGGACCCGGTTGAAATAACTTCCATTTGTTGCTCGCCGCGTTCATTCATCATCATCACGCTGCCTTTGCCAAAGTCTTTATCAATTTTTTCAATCGTTAGTTTAAGCGCTTTTAGTTTATCTGAACTAAGGTCTTTCTCTTTATCGTTTTTCATTTGTAGTATTATTTAAAGATTGCAAAGCTAAGA
>JAEWJV010000235.1 GCA_023386395.1 Bacteroidota bacterium | reverse complement strand
CTGTCATCAGCATTTAAAAAGTACAGATAATTTGTTTTAAGCCTGTAGTGGTTGGTAATGACTGCGTTCTTGTTTAATAAAGTAATAGAAGGTACGTCCGAATCCGGCGAATGCTGCCAGCGGTTATAAAAAAATAAAGTAGGTAAAACGGTTATGGGCGCCGCCGCATTAAAGCGGTTGGTTATATCAATCTTAATAAAAATATCTTCATCATCTTCTTTTGCATACGTTATTAAAACATCGAAGTATTCATTATTATCAAATATGCCTGTATCCAGGATTTCATATTCAGGATCGAGTTTTGATCTGTTGCGGTTCTCCGTTCTTAATTGTTCATAAGGAAATAATTGCTGCGGGTATTTATATAAATACTCCATGTAAGTATGCGTGGGCAAATTGTCAAGATAATAATATAGCTCTTTTACATCTTCGCCATGATTGCCTTCATAGTTTGCCAAGCCAAAGAGCCGCTCTTTCAGTATGGGATCTTTGCCATTCCATAAGGCTACATAAAAACAAAGGTTTTGATAATAATCAGAAATACCTGCCAGCCCGTCTTCGCCCCAGCGGTAAGTTCTGCAATGTGCATGATCGAAAGGAAAATAATGCCATGCATCGCCATCGGGACTGTAATCTTCCCGCACTGTTGCCCATTGCCTTTCACTTAAAAAGGGCCCCCATTTTACAAGTGGAACCGGTTTACTTACATTTTCTTCGAGCCTTCTTAGTTCATCGATCATATATCAAACTTAATAAGTGAGTTGGAATGGTGAATGGTGAGTGTCATCTGCCACCTGTGAACTGTCATGTTTATGAAAGATACCTGCCTACGATGGGCACGCGCCTGCCAACACCATAAGCTTTTTCTGACACGCGGATGATGGGACAAAACTGGTTACGCTTATACTCGTTGGTATTTACAAGCTTTAATGTGCGGTCAACAGTTGCGCTGTCAAATCCCAAAGCTTTTATTTCGTTGGGGCCAAGCCTGCGTTCTATATATTGATATAAAATTGAATCCAGAACCGCGTAATCCGGCAGGCTGTCTGAATCTTTTTGATTGGGCCTTAATTCAGCGCTGGGCGCTTTCATTAAAATATTATTGGGGATGATTTCCTTATCATGATTGATGTATTGTGCCAATGCATATACCTGCGATTTATAGCAATCGCCTAAAACACTCAGGCCGCCGGCCATGTCTCCATATAAAGTGCCATAGCCCGTTGAGAGTTCGCTCTTGTTGGATGTATTTAATAAAATGTAACCAAACTTATTCGCTATTGCCATCAGCAGGTTGCCTCTTATGCGGCTTTGAATATTTTCTTCTGCCACAGAAAAAGGAAGGCCTTTAAATAAAGGTTCCAATGTTTCTAAAAACGATTCATAGATTGAATTAATGCGAATGATATCATAGGGGCTATTCAGATTTTTACTTAATTCTACGGCATCATTTACAGAATGTTCTGTGGAATAAGGCGAAGGCATTAAAATGGCCCTTACATTTTCAGGCCCTAATGCTTCGCAGGCAAGCGCTAAAACCAAAGCGCTGTCAATGCCCCCTGAAGACCCAAGAATGGCTTTTGTAAAACCCATCTTTTTAAAATAATCGCGGATGCCCAGCAGCAGTGCCTGATGTATCATTTCAAGATTTAATGCAGGCTGAAATTCTTTTATTGAAAGCTCCGTGTCTGGTAAATATTCAGCACGTTCAATAACAGGTGCATCAATCGTTCCATCGTCATTCAGTATTATAGTTTCAAGCGCTTCTTTAAACATGGGCAATATTTTGCAAAGGTTTCCATGCTTGTCAAATGCAAGTGAAGTACCATCAAACACAATCTCGGTCTGGCTGCCAACTGTGTTGCAATAAAACATGGGCAGCTTATACTTCAGCACATTTGATTTTATAACCGCTTTGCGGTCTTCATTATGTGTATAATCAAACGGCGATGCGCTGAGGTTAAGCATTACATCAGGCGCTTGTTTTATTAAAGCATCCATCGGGCAAATGCGATACAACGGGTTATCACCGAGGTTCCAGATGTCTTCACAAATAGTGATTGCCAGTTTTTTGCCTTTAAATTCAACAATATTCCAATCGAACGCCGGTTCAAAATAGCGGTACTCATCAAACACATCATAGGTGGGCAGTAAAGTTTTATGTATCTCTGCTTTAATTTCTTTTTCATATAAAAAGAAAGCGGCATTAAAAAGATCTTTGCCTTCAAATTTTGGGTTACGCGCTGGTGAACCAACAACTACGCCGATTGTATCTGCATGTTCTTTGATTACATCAACTGCGTTATAACATTTGTTGATGAAATCACTGAACTCTAAAAAATCCCTGGGCGGGTAACCGCAAACGCATAGTTCGCTGAATAAAATAAGATCGGAACCCTGCTGCTTTGCCTGTTTAATGGCTTCAATAATTTTTTCGGTGTTGCTTTCGAAATTACCTATATGATAGTTTTGCTGGGCTATTGTAATTTTCATACTGTAAAGTTCGTTTAAAATAAATATTAACAACCTTCTTGCGCAGCAAGTAATTTATTTGCAATATGAAATTTTTTGCCGCTATATTTTTTTGTTTGCTCTTATTTGCCTGTAATCAAAAGAAACCAGCGCCCGACGTTTCCAATGTTAAAGTAGATGTACAATTATTGCGTTTTGATAAAGACCTGTTTTCAATTGATACGAATAATATTGAAACCTCTTTGAATGCGCTTCAAAATAAATATGGCGCTTTTCTGAACGATTATTTATACAACATAATGGTATTGCCGCCGCAGCCTGACAGCGTTGCGAAAAAAATTAAAATGTTCCTGCACGATTATCATTTTGTTTATGATACAGCACAAAAATATTTTAATGATTTCGGCAATGAATTTAAAGCGATAAAAAAAGGCCTGCAATATGTGAAGTATTATTTTCCTGAATATAAAACACCGGTAAATGTTATAACTTTTATAGGGCCTGTTGAAGGTTATGCCAATGTGCTTACCACAAGCGGGCTTGCCGTGGGCTTGCAATTATATCTTGGTGAAGATTTTCCTGTATATCACTCGGAATTCATAACCAATGTTTACCCGGATTATCAGCAACGAAGATTTAAGCCTGCGTACATTGCCGTTAACTGCATGAAGAATGTTGTAAGTGATATTTACCCCGAGAAAAATGGCAGCGATCCTTTAATATATCAGATGATTGATGCGGGCAAAAGGTTATATCTTCTTGATCATTTTTTACCGCAGGCTGCAGACAGTTTAAAAACAGGTTATACGCAAAAGCAATTAGAGGGGTGTTATGATAATGAGGCCGGTATATGGAATTATTTTGTTCAGAATAATTTGCTGTTTATAACCGATCCTTTGCAGGTACGGGATTATATGCAGGACGGGCCTTACACAGAAGTTTTAGGACAGGCTTCGCCGGGGTTTATAGGGCAATTTATCGGCTGGCAGGTCGTAAAAAAATGGATGGACAAAAACCCTGAAATTACCTTGCAGCAATTAATTGATACACAGGAGAAAAAAATATATGACGAGGCGAAATACAAACCGAGGTAGGAAGGAGGAGCGGCAAACTGTTGGCTAAAAGCTGTAAGCTGTGCGTTTTGATAAACAGCGTTGAACTTCTTGGTTTTGCTTGCGACTTACAGCTTATCTTTAATTCATCTTAAGCGGGGCAATTAAATCGAACGGCGGAATATTTACTTTAAATATTTTTTTATTGTTAAGGTTTTCCATTTCATAGGTGCCCATCATGCGGCCAAGCTCACTGCGCAGGTTGCAGCCGCTTACATACTGAAACTGTTTGCCCGGCTGGAGCACAGGCTGCATGCCCACAACGCCTTCGCCATCCACATCGCGGTATTCACCACTACTGTCGAAGATTTTCCAACTGCGGCGCAAAAGTTTTATGCTGAAGTTATTTTGGTTTTCTATAGTAATCCTGTAAGCAAACATGAATTCACCATTGGTAGGATTGCTGTAGTCTGACTGGTAAAAACTCTCAACACTTATTTCAACGCCTTCTGAAATTTTTGATACCATTCTTTATTGTTTGCAGGAATAAAGATAGGGATTGAAAATAGATTCCGGTAAACAGGTACATCAGAAATGGCATAATTACACGTTTTTTTCGCAGGCAGTTCAGAATTTTAAGTGATGTAATTAATTTTCCTGCTAAGCGTTAATAACATCGATGCTGTTATTAATAATAAGTATTCACTCACAATTGACACGCCGGAAATTACAAATATCAGTTGCCAAATAAATCGTATTTCGTTTTAGGCCGGCGGTCATCAAGCCACTGAAAATTGCGCAGCCGCATTTCAAAAGGATTCATTTGCCGCATGGGGTAGGAGGTACCAACCACATTGCTTCTCAGAACAATTTTATTGGCCTCACGCGTTACAAAATACATATCAATCACATCAGACGTTGCCCTGTTCACACCAATAAATTTGCTGCTGTCGTCCTGGGCATAATAAATACTTTCCGAATTGCCTTTGGCCCTTATCGAATCTATTTCCCCATTGGTAAAATAACCATTTATGGTACGGCCTTTTACCTGGTTGTAATATTCAGGGCCAACTTTTTCCACGCTTAAGGCATTTTCAAAAACGTACATGCGTTTTGGCTTTTTATTAAGCGTAAACAAATAAATAGTATCGCCGGTTATCTGGCTTTCGCGGCTCCATACAACCGGGTTTTTAAACAGTCTGAATGCAGAATCTTCCGATGAATAAAATAAGCTGTCGCCTACGGCTTGCAGAGAATCGGAAAATATTTTTACGTTGTAATAAGCTTCCACAAAACGGTCTCTTGCACTGTCCTGTTTATCTCTTGCAGAATCGCTGAACGCAATAGCAACAGAATCTGTTAAGGGAAGCGAATCAAGTATAACAGGAATTTTCCTGTATTTTTTAATGGTAGATAATTTGCCGGAAAACAAAGTATCGGCAGCGAGGTAAATTGAATCTTTCTCCTGTTTTATAACCATTACCGGTTTTTGTGTGGCCAGCACAGAAGATTCTTCTCCTTTGCTTTTAAGATTATTGGCAAATACGGTTACGCCCTGCGCGGTGTCTTTATAAATAACATTGCCGCTGGCTTCACTTTCTTTGGTTGAATCGTTGGAAGCAACTACATCTGCATCAAGCATTGTTGTGCTGTCTTCTATGTGAGGCCGTTTGCCGAAATAGGAGTTTTTGTTTTTCAGGTCATAATAACCATCACTGGTAAAAATCTTTTTCTTATCGCCGCTTTTTATAATGGTGGGAACGGTGAAGGTGGCAACGTTCGTGTAAGTATTAAACAGTAATGTATCTGTTGTAATATTATAATCGGGGTTTACCAGCACTACATCTTTCTTAAAATAAACATCTTTGGTTTCGCCATAATAAAAACCTTCTTTACTGGTAAGCACTGTTTTTTCGCTTGTTACTTTTCCATTCTTTGTATAAATACCTATATGTGTATTCAGGTCGTAATCAAGATCGGGCGTGGTAAGCGTTCCCTTGCCATCGGTTAATTTTACATTGCCTTTCAGATAAGCTTTTTTTTCATTACCGAGATAGCGCAGGTAATCAGAATAAGTATGTATGCTGTCGTTATCGTTTATATGCACGTGGCCAAAGGCCTCCAGCATATTTTTGGTTTTATTCAAGACAACACTGTCTGTATAAAATAAAGTGGAATCCTGTTTTATTTTAACATTTCCGGCTGCAGATTGAAATTCGGTTGAATCTATTTTCTGATAATTAAGCCTGTCCGCATTAAGAATTATAATCTTTCTTTTTGATGCGGTATCAGCAGGCTGTTGTGCAAAAAGCGATGAGCATAAAAAAAGGAAAGCTGCGCTGAGAAAAAAAACTATCGCTTTATATTGTATCATGGTTTTACCGCAGATGAATCTTTTACCGGAAGCGGTTCTGTAAGATAATCGCCTTTATCTTTTTTGCCAAAAACGGAAATGTTTACATAACGCTTCGGGTGCACACGAAGATCATCAAGTAAAACATTTAAACTGCGCGTAATGTTGTTAAGGTTATTATATAATGCCTTGTCGTTTATTAAAGCGCCGATGGAACCATCCGTTGAATTAACGCGGTTGATGATAGACGATAAAGAATCTGCGCTTTGCTTAAAGCCATTTACCAAACCATCAACATCAGCCTGTGATAAATTTCTTGTGGTTGCCTGCAGGTAAAAAAGCGTGCTGTCTATCTTTTGGTTATTCTTTGCAAGATTTGCGGTAAACTCGTTGATGTTTGCAAGCGACTGTGCCAGGGCTCCGGTTTGAACATTTAATAATTTTTGCAACGCTATGGTAGATTCTGAAATATGACCGGTAGCATTATTGAGATTGGTTATTACGCTGCGGATATTACCCTTGGTGGTAGTATCAAGTAAGGTATTAAAATTCCTCATTAATGAATCTAATGTTACGAGCGATGCGGTTAGCTGATCGGACAGCGGGCCAAGTTTGGTGGAAAGTGAACCGAGAAACCCATTGCCTTCAAGGGTTTGCATTGTATCGCCGCTGTTAAAATACTGTGTGCTTCCGCCAAGCTGGATATTCAATACAGGCGAACCTAACGGATTTGATTCAATAGAAGCAACAGAATTAACCGGTATCTTATAATCCTGTGCAAGTTTTATTTCAACGATCAAATCTTTTAATGACGGATCAGATGTGGTGCTGTAAACAGTGCCTATCTGAAAACCATTTGCATAAACGGCATTAGATGATGAGAGCTTTTTAAGGTCGGAATATTTAGCATATAAAAAGAAACCTGTTTTTAATACGCTTTTACCTTTTAAAAAATTAAAACCGAGAATTAAAAAAGCCACCGCGATAGTAGTTAAAGCACCTATTTTAGTTTCATTCGAAATTTTCATGTGTGGAATTTGTCTTTTGCACCTGTGGCTATACTCTTAATATACAATCATGCCAAAGATGTTTATGAAGGCAAAACTAAAAGATATTACTTACCGAGCAAAAGTGCATAATGTTTTCCGTATCAAACACACAACTTTTTGAGTGGCAAATATGTTTTATAACGCACAAAAAACCTATTGCAACGAATCCTGTGAAAAGCTTTGAAAGCTGTTTGTTTCGAGGTTGTTTTTATAATTCATTACAGCATTTGTAATGGCATTGCAAATTTCCTGCTGCCCGCTGGTGCTGTTAAGGTAGTCTTCATCTTCAGGGTTTGAGATGAAGCCTGTTTCCACAAGAATGCTTGGCATGGCTGTGGCTTGTAATACCCAAATACCAACACCCCTCTGCCTGGCTTCACGGCTGGTGCGGCCTATTTTAATAAACTCGTTTTCCACATCGCGGGCAAGGTTGGCACTGCGCTGAAAATACTGTTGTGTTTTAAGTGTGTAATACATTTTCCTGGTTGGATCACCCGGATCAAAGTCACCAAGTTGCTGGGCTAAAGAACTGTCCACGTATAAAGATTCGTTTTCCATCATGGCAACTTCTTTATTGTCATTCCTGTCTGCGGCCCATATATATGTTTCAGTTCCTTTAGCGGGGTTTGGCGTAGTCCAGTAACGGCGCACGGCAACTTTTCTCGTATGCTTTTTTCTTTTCTTTCCTTTGCCTGTGTAATACGTCTGCGTTTTGTAGCCTGTTATTTCACTGTGACTAATGGCCTTGGCAGAGTTGCAGTGAATGCATATAAATAAATCGCCTTTGGCTGCATTGGCTTTATTTGCTTTTATACGCGGGTCATCAAAAATGTCTGTTGTGCGGGTCATTACAATTTTTACATCAGGTAAGGCTTGCTGTAAAGTTGCCTGCAGTTTTAATGCTATGGCGAGTGCCACATTTTTCTCATAAGAATATTTTCCTTTTGCCCCAATATCTTTACCTCCATGGCCGGCATCAATTACAATAGTGCGTAATTTATTTTGCTGTTGTTGCTGTAAGTTATCTGTAATCGCAGGCGCAGTATTTGTGGCCAAAGCAAACCTGAAGGAAGTACAACAAAAAACGATAACAATAAGAAAAGAAATGGCTGCAATTTTTCTTTGCATGATTTAGTACGTTAAAAAGGTTTCTTTACAAATCTTTTATGCTATTAAACTATATTTTTGTTCCGGCTGTATGCAGAACCAATATAAACTGTACGCAAATATAAAAACCGCAGTAGTCTTTTTATGCGTATTAACTTTTATAACGTCCCCATTACTTGCTAACAGTAGGTGTATAAATAAATTTCAACAATTATTAACAATACCTGCTGATACAATACCGGCACGTACAGACTCCGGCGTATCTGCCCCTGCAGATACGCTTCCTGCAAAGAAAGCTATAAAAAAGCCGGTAATTTCTGATTCGATTTCTTTTGTTGAAACAGACTCGCTTTCCGATTCTTCCCGAAGGATTGTGGTTGACACTACCTTATTTTCCAAAGATTCACTTGATGCACCAATTAGTTATACGGCAGAAGACAGCGCTGTTTTGCATATACCTACCAAACAGTTTTTGCTGTATGGAAAGGCCAATACCACCTATACGGATATGAAGCTTGATGCCAACACCATTGAGTATGATCAGAATAAAAACCTTATTAAAGCATACGGCGGCACCGATACTTCCAAGGGCGCGCTTAACCTGCCCACCTTTGTACAGGGAGATCAGACTTCCATAATGGACACCGTTTTTTTCAACCTCAAAACACAAAAGGGGCTTACTAAAAATACTTATTATAAAGCCGGCGAAATGTTTGTAAATGCGCAGCGGGTTAAGAAAGTGGAAAAAGATGTGGAATACGCTTACCGCGGAAGATTTACTACCTGTAATCTTGATACACCGCACTTTGATATACGGGCGAGAAAAATTAAAATCGTCAATAACAAAATAGCAGTATCAGGCCCGGCTTTTCCTGAATTTGAAGGTGTGCCTATGCCTATTGCCATACCTTTTGGCATTTATCCATTACAGCGTGGCCGCCATTCCGGTTTGCTGCCGCCACAGTTTACCACAAGTGATGTATTTGGTTTGGGGCTTGAAGGCCTGGGCTATTATAAAGTAATTAATGATAACTGGGATTCACGCATACAGGGAAATTTTTATTCTTATGGCGGATGGCAGGCCGATGCCACCACCAATTATTACAAGCGCTATAAATACCGCGGCACATTTGCGCTCAGCGCTATACATACAAAAAGATTAAATAACGATTTGTATTCTTTATCCAAAGAAGAATTTTACACCAGTAATACTTACCAGGTAAGGTGGAACCATTCGTCCGACAGCAAGGCAAGGCCTGGAACAACCTTCAGCGCCAGTGTGCAGGCAGGCAGTACCCAGTACAATCAAAACCTGACCAATAATGCCATGGAAAACTTTAATAACAACCTTGCTTCATCCATAACCTACAGCAAAACCTGGGGGCTTGGCAATAACCTGAGTGTTTCTTTAAATGAAACGCAGAACAGCGTCAGCCGTCTTATAAATATGAACCTGCCAACGGTAAGTTTTACCACCTCTACTATATATCCATTTCAGAAGAAAGAGCAGGTGGGTTCGCTTAAATGGTATCAAAAGTTAGGTATTGGCTATTCCGGTAATTTACTTAACGTGATTTCTTTCTATGATTCAGCTATGAATTTTAGAAAAATACTCGATACCATGCAATGGGGCGTTACACACCGCATTCCTATTACATTAACGTTGCCGGCTATAGGGCCATTGGTATTGGCGCCTTCAATCAATTACCAGGAAAACTGGTATGCGCAGAAAATAGATTATTCAAACTGGAATAAAAAAAGCGGCAAAGTTGATACCTCTATCGAGAGAGGTTTTTATGCAGCGCGGGAAATGAGTTTTGGCATGAGCATGAACACCCGCATTTTTGGCACATACAATTTTAAAAATTCAAAACTGCGGCATGAGATTGACCCATCAATCGGTATAAGTTATAAACCTAACCTGGTGAGCAAGTACTATAAAAATGTTATTGTTGATTCAAACAAGCAGGTGAGACGTATTTCCCAGCTCCAGGGTAATGTGCTGGGCGGCTTTAGCGAAGGGCGTTTTGGCGGTATTACTTTCGGTATAAGTAATCTGCTTGAAATGAAAAAGCGCAATACAGATTCCACTTCTGCCGACAGCGTAAAAAAAGTGCGTATACTTGATAACCTGAGCATTACCAGCGGTTATAACCTTATTCCCGATAGTGCGAATAAAGAAACGCCCATAAGCCCAATAAGCATAAGCGCCGGTACTAATCTTTTTAATAAGATTAATATTACGGCAAACGCAACCATTAACCCATACAGGCAGGATACGGCCAATCACTATCATTTGCTTTGGAAAGAAGGGAAGGTAGGACAGTTTCAGCAAGGCAATTTATCGTTGTCAACATCGCTGAAAAGCAAGTCGAAAAAAGATGACCGCACGGATGAAGAACGGTTGAACGATTATGATGAAACCCTTACGCCCGATGAGCAGCAGTCACAGCTTGATTATATACGAAGTAATCCCGCTGAATTTGTAGATTTTAATACACCATGGTCGCTGCAATTATCTTATTCGCTTGGGTTTACGAGAATGCTGCAATCAGACCTGATACATTATAAAAATAATCTTTCCACTAACGTAAATGTAAATGGCACCATAAGCCTTTCCCCTAAATGGCAGTTAGGGGGCGGTTTTTATTTTGATATCATCACCCGAAAACTACAGGCTTCCAATTTCTTCCTCACAAGAGATATGCATTGCTGGCAAATGACGATTGATATAAACGTTGGCCTGTACAAATCTTTCACCATTACGCTTAACCCTAAATCGGGTATTCTGCGCGATCTCAGGATAAACAAGCGCTTCATGCAGCAATAATTATTTTGGCAAGGTTGTTGGGCAAAACCCCGTATTACATCATCATTAAAAAATTGTTCTATGAGTGCACAAAAATTATTAATTGCAACTTTATCTGGTTTTGTAGCCGGTGTGGCAGTTGGCTTAATGGTTGCTCCTGCAAGCGGCAGCGAACTTCGTCAGCGCATTGCAGATTCAGCTACCGACCTGGCCGGTAACGTAAAAGATAAAATCCGCAATTTTAGAAATAAAGCCGAAGAAGATTTAGATGACCTGGCTTTTGATACGGGTGATGATGAATAATATTTGGCTTAATGCTTGTTCGATAACAAAAAAATCCGGGAGTTCGCACTTCCGGATTTTTGTTGTAATAAACTTCAGATAATTATTTTATTAACCCTGCTTTTTAATTTTTCCGCCGCTGCTGTTTGATACATTACTTATTACAGCATTGCCCTTATACTTAACGCCGCCACCACTGCTGGCTGAGGCATTCAATGTTTTATTCACTGTAATTTCAATATCGCTGCCGCTGCTGGCATCGGCTTTACAGGTTTCGGATATAAGGTCATAACCATTAAAATCGCTGCCGCTGGTAGTGGTTATGCTCACTTCATTTACTTTACCTTTTATATCCATATCGCTGCCGCTGCTTTGATCAACTGAAAGTTTTACCCCGGTAATACTGCCTTTAAAATCGGCGCCGGATGATAAATTAATATTTAATGTATTTACATTAATATTTCCATCTGTAGTAACATCTGCGCCTGAATTTACTTCCAGAGCATCCAGGTTTTTAAAGCTTACATAGGCTTTTAATTGTTTTTTTACATGCCAGCCTTCCATTCCTTTATTGTCAAAATAAATCTTCAGTTTTCCATTGGAAACCTCAGTTTTTATATGGTCTCTTATTTCGGAGGATGCAGCGCTTACCGCAACAGCTTCATCATTACCTTGTTTTATAATAAGATCAATGCCGTATGAAACTTCTATTGCATGAAAGCTGCTTATTTTTCTTGCCTGTGCATTAGCATCCCGGATAACGGTAGATTGGGCGTTTAATAAAACAGCGCTGCATAAAAAGGAGAGGAGCACAAATGATTTTTTCATTGTATAATTTTTAGTGTTTGATGCGTTTAATGTAAACCATCCTTATACGCACCTGTATTCAAAATGTTACAGCCAGTTATATTTTTTGAATTACTGGCTGCAGAAAACGTAGCCTGTTATTCATTGGCGGTATCAAAATAAAAAGTATCATTCAAAAATGCACGCCGTTTTTGTTGAGCGGCAAATAGGTTAGACGGCTGAAGTATTTGATTTTTACCGTTTACCTTTGACGGGCATTATGAGCGGAGCTGAACAAAAAACGCATTTTGATTTTTCGGTACTGAGACGTGTTTTCGCATTTGTAAAACCTTATCGCTGGCGCTTTATTGTAAGTATTGTGCTGGCTGTTGTTCTCTCATTCTTTACGCCCGTGCGCCCTTTCTTCATTCAGTTAACAGTTGATAAAGCCACCGGTAAAAATGTTCATACGCCCTGGATAATTGAGCTGCTTTTTCCCAACCGCGATTTAAGCGTTGCCTGGCAGTTTATTATTGCCGTAACCATATTCCAGGTAGTGTTTATTTTTATTGAAACGGCGGCAAGGTTTTATTTCAGTTTTATTACATCGTGGCTTGGGCAAAGTGTGGTGAGGGATATGCGTACCGCCGTATATAAAAAAATCCTTGGCCTTAATCTAAGGCAGTTCGACAGAACGCCGATTGGTACGCTTACCACAAGAACCATTAATGACATTGAAAGCATCAACGATATTTTTTCTGATGGATTGGTGCCCATTTTTGCCGACCTGCTTTCCATTATCATTGTGCTGGTTACCATGTTTGTTACCGACTGGCAGCTTACGTTAATCGCTTTAATACCTTTTCCTTTTCTTATTATTGCTACTTATTATTTTAAGGAGAGCGTAAACAAAAGTTTTATACAAGTGCGTAACGCTGTTGCTGCATTAAATGCTTTTGTGCAGGAGCGTATTACGGGCATGCAAATCGTGCAGGCTTTTGCGGCTGAAGACAGGGAACTTGAAAACTTTAAAAAAATTAACCGGCATCATCGCAATTCGAACATTCGCTCCATATTTGCTTATTCAATTTTTTTTCCCGTTGTTGAAATTGTGCTTGCCGTATCAACGGGTTTGCTCGTTTGGTGGCTTGCAGGCCAGGCCGCTTCCAATCCCATAAAAAATAAAGAACTGGCCGGTGAACTTGTTGCTTTTATTCTTTACCTCAACCAGATATTCAGGCCGCTGCGTGTAATTGCCGATAAATTTAATGTGATACAAATGGGCGTGATTGCTGCAGAACGTGTATTTAAAGTGATGGATAACCCGGATACATTGCCATCATCGCCAAAAGATGCATTTGCGCCAGCAGAAAGATTAAAAGGAAAGGTTGAATTTGATCGTGTTTGGTTTGCATACATAGAAGAAAATTATGTTTTGAAAGATATTTCCTTTAAAGTTAACGCAGGCGAAACGGTGGCAATTGTTGGTCATACAGGCAGCGGCAAAACTTCCATCATCAGTTTAATGAACAGGTTATACCAGATAAAAAAAGGAACAATAAAACTGGATGATGTAAATGTGGAGCATTATGATGTGGACATTTTAAGAAAGAATATTGCAGTTGTATTGCAGGATGTTTTTCTTTTCTCCGGATCTGTGATGGACAATATAACCCTTCATAATAATGAAATATCACGGGAAGAAGTTATTGAAGCTGCAAAACTCATCGGCGTACATAATTTTATTATGCAACTGCCCGGCAATTATGATTACAATGTAATGGAACGTGGCAATACGCTTAGCCTGGGTCAGCGCCAGTTGATATCATTTATCAGGGCAATATTATCCAATCCTGCGGTACTCATTTTAGATGAAGCCACTTCCTCCATTGATTCGGAAAGTGAACAGCTTATTCAAAAAGCCATTGATACTTTAATTACCGGCAGAACAGCCATTGTAATTGCGCATCGTTTGTCAACCATACGCAAAGCAGATAAAATTATTGTTTTAGAAAAGGGCGAGATAAAAGACACCGG
>JAEWJV010000502.1 GCA_023386395.1 Bacteroidota bacterium | reverse complement strand
GATCAATACCATCCGGAAACTGGTGCTTATCTCTTAACTGAACGCCATTATAAGTTTCATTATAAAGACTGTTAGCTTCCCTGCCTGTAAAATAGGATACGCCTGCTTTCGCCATCAGGTCACCTTCATAAGAGCAATCAATAAATACTTTTGCGGTTATTGTTTGATAAGAATTGGTGCCGGGGTTATTACTGCTTTCAATTATAATATTTTTAATGAACCCGTTCTTTTTCTCAACACGCACCAGCCTGTACTGAAACAGGGGCTGCACCGATGCACGTTGTAAATAATCCATCAATATATTTTCGGCCACATGCGGTTCAAAAATCCATTGTTCAAACTTTCCGTAATGTTCTCCTATGCGGCGGTAAAAATTTCTTGCCAAACCGGTGATGGCATATTTGTTACCTATGTCTGTATAGCCTAAACCGCCGGTAGTTAGGCCGCCCACATGTTTGCTCGGTTCAATAAGCAAAACCGTTTTGCCTGATTGTTTTGCTGTATAAGCTGCTATTACACCGGCTGCCGTTCCGCCATAAATGCATATATCGTACGGCTTACTGTTTTGTGCCCTTAATTGTATTAAACTCATGATACCAACAATAAGCAGTATATATTTCTTCATGCTTTCTTATTATGGGGTTTAAAAAATAATCGTGTTATATTTTAAGATTTGCAAAAGCCATTTATGAATAAACCTGTTTGTTTAATTAATGTATTTACAAATCTTTGTAAAGATAATGATGAGATGGCCTGAAATCTATGATTTAATCTTTATCGGAAGCAGAAGAAATATGAATTAAATTTTTTTATACAACTCATCTATTTTTCGTTGTATAAGCTGCTTGTCTTCCGTGGTTTTGGCAAGCTGTAATGCTTCCAAAAAATGTGAAATTGCTTTTTGTATATTCTTATTTTTATACAGTTCTCCCAATAATGAATGATATAAATGGCTATGAGTAAGCTGCAGCTTTTCGGCTTCTGCGATAGCTTCATCAATACTATTGGCTTTTGATAAAGCATACGTTCTGTTTAGCGCAATAATGGGAGAGTATTCCAGCATCAGCAATTGATTATACAACTGCAAAATATTTTCCCATTTTTCTTTGGTATTTTCTTTATAGGTATGCCAATAGGCAATGCCGGCCTCAAGGTGATACTTGGATAACTGTTTTCCATGGGATGACTGCTGTAAAAAATATTTACCCTGCTGTATCAGCCTTTTATCCCAGAGCGTTTCATCCTGTTCATCGTATAAAACCGGCTCACCTTTTTCATTCAGCCTTGCTTCAAACCGCGAGGCATGAAAGCTCATTAATGCAAATAAGGCATTCACCTGCGGAAGATTGGTTTGTTCATTTTCTATTAATGAAAACGTTAAGCGCATGGCTTCATAGCAAAGTTCTTTGCGTAAAATATTTTCATTTTGTGAAGTGTAATAGCCTTCATTATATAAAAGATATAAAGTTCTTAATACCACGTCAAGGCGGTTATTAATTTCATCAGGCAATGGCAACTCAATTGAAATATTTTTCCTGCGCAATTTGTCTTTTGCTCTTACAAGCCTTTTATTAATGGTTGCCTTATTCGTTAAAAATGCAGAAGCAATTTCATCAATGCCAAAGCCGCAAAGAACCCGCAAAGCCAATGCTATTTGTGCTTCTGTTGCAATGCAGGGATGGCAAACGGCAAACATCATTTTTAACTGGCTGTCACGAATGTTTTCATCGCTCAGGTCTATTGTTGTTTCTTCGGTTTGAGGGGCGCTGTATTTAATGCCGGGCATTATTTTATCAAGCAAAATCTTATTATGCTTCAGGTAATTTCTTGCTTTGTTTTTAGCAACTGTATTCAGCCATGCCGCAGGATTATCAGGCAGGCCTTTAATACCCCAGGTTTCTGATGCCTGGAGAAATGTATCGCTGGCAATATCTTCTGCAATCTCAATATGTTCCAGGCCAAATGTTTTACAAAGCACAGCTACTATTTTTCTGTACTCTGTGCGAAACAAATGCGGTATTAATTTATCATCGTTCATAAAATAAAAAGCCTTCGCAAAAATACGAAGGCTTTTTTCGGGAATTAAATAGTGCTTATTTCCCTTATTTCTATACTCCCGCCTATATTAAGCTTAAACAGCGGGTTGTTTTTCGCAATGTCAACGGCCTCTTCAATTGTAGCTGATTTTATAATCAGGTAACCGTTTATGGCTTCTTTGGTTTCTACGTAAGGGCCATCTGTAATAATGTCCCTGGTTTTTAAAACTTTTCCTGAACCCGGTATCAGGCGATTGCCTTTATCTGCCAATTTATTTTGTGCAGCAATATTTTCAATCCAGCTTTTAGCTGCCGCTGCAACGTTTTGAAGTTCTTCTGTAGAAAGCCGGCTCATCGTCGAATAATCAACACGGAAGATGAAAAGAAAATCTTTCATTGTAATTTAGTTTTTATGATTAAAAACAAATGACAACCTGTAAAATAAACATAGGACAGGTTAAGGAAATTTTTTTTGATGATTACATCGTGCCGATTTCTCTTACTTCCACAGTGCCGCCGATGGAAAATACAGGACAGCCTTTTGCCATTTCACAGGCTTCTTCTATGGTATCGGCTTTTACAATGGAATAACCTCCAATGGACTCTTTTATTTCGGCATAAGGACCGTCTGTAACAAGGCTAAGGCTCTTCACTACTTTCCCGCCAACCTCCAGGCGGTTACCCCTGCTCACTAACTTGTTTTGTGCAGCAATACTGCCTATCCAGTCCATCCACCGTTTTGTTTCATTTTGCATTTCTTCCGGTGAACCTTTGGGAATATCATTAACATCCCTGCGATAAATGAATAAGAATTCTTTCATGGTTTTATTTTTTTAATATTTAAAAATGAATTGTAATAACTGCAAAGAAATTAGCCTTCCTGCAGTTAAAGAAAAATTATAGGTTAAGCAAACTGGCCAACTTTATAACTGCCTACATCAGCGCCAAACGCAATATTAATGCGGTTATAACTGTTGATGGCAATAACGCCCATGGTAAGATCCACCAGTTCCTGTTCAGAAAAC
>JAEWJV010000104.1 GCA_023386395.1 Bacteroidota bacterium | reverse complement strand
CCGGAATACCATGGATATCTGCAAACAAAGGGGGAATTGCTGATATTGCCTGTGATCCTGTTTTGTCAAAAATTATTGATATAAAAGATTATGCAGTAGTAAAACAAACCGTTTTGCAACTTGCTTGCGACATTAATAATGGCCGCATATCAGGTGATAAGCAGCAAGCATTTTATAAGCAGCATTTTTCCAGGGAAGTTTTGGTTGATAAATGGGAATCCGTTTTTGCCTCTTAGGTTCTTTTGTACAAAGAATATTTTGAAATTAGTTATCTCACACCCAACAGGAAACGCCAATGTAAGGGCCATTGTCATGTCTTTATACAGGGCAGGCATGCTTGAAAAGTTTTTTACCACTATTGCCTGTTTTGAAAACTCAGAAAAACTCAGAAGATTTCTTATTAAAGACCTTAACCGGAGAGAGTTTGATGAAAAGTTGCGTCCGTTTACAGAGCCATATCCTTGGCGGGAAGCAGGCCGGCACGTTTTTAATAAACTTGGATTGTCTTATTTCACCAATAAAGAATCAAGTGCTTTCGGTATTAATACGGTATATAAAAGTTTAGACAGGTACCTCGCCCGTAAACTCGATGCTTTCCCTTCAATTAAAGCTGTTTATGGATATGAAGATGGCAGCTATTATACGTTCAGGTCAGCTAAGGAAAGGGGATTGCAGTGTGTGTATGAGCTTCCTATTGCTTATTGGGAAACGGCCCGCGCATTATTGGCTGAAGAAGCCGAACGATGGCCTGGCTGGAAACCTACTTTAAAGGGTGGAATTGCCGATTCCAAAGAAAAGATCGAACGTAAAACCATAGAATTAGAGTTGTCAGATATAGTAATTACACCAAGCAGGTTTGTGGCAGCATCGTTACCAGGTTGGGCGATTCAAAAAAGAATAATTATTTCCCCTTTTGGCACGCCTGGTTTCCCAAACTATGATAAAAGGAATCATGGCAGGTCCATTAAGAAGCCGCTGCGTATTTTATTTGCGGGCAGCATGAGCCAGCGTAAAGGGCTTGCGGATTTATTTGAAGCCATCGGCTTATTAAATACAAATCATATACAGCTTATTGTGTTAGGCAGTTTGCTTGCCCCACTTCAGTTTTATAAAAAGCCCTGTCCTTCATTTCAATATGAACAACCAAGGGTTCATACTGAAGTGCTTGAGTTAATGAAAACCTGCGATGTGCTTTGCCTGCCGTCTATTGTTGAGGGCAGGGCGCTGGTAATGCAGGAAGCCATGAGCAGGGGGCTGCCCATTATAGTTACACCCAATACGGGCGGAGAAGATCTTATCAGGGAGGGTGAAACTGGCTTCCTGGTTCCTATTAGGTCCCCGGAAGCAATTGCCGAAAAAATCAACTGGTTTTTGGAAAACCGTTCATTATTAGACGGCATGAGGGAGGCGGCATTTATACATGCCTCTGACTATACCTGGGATAAGTATGGCCAGACAATTTTAGAGGCGTTTAAAGATTAATTTATCCTGCAGGATGGCTATGGGTAACAGTATAACATTGAAACGCTTAAGAACTGCTGTATGGTTGTACCTCATTCTTTTAATTTTTGAAGGAGCATTGCGCAAATGGGTTGTACCAAGTTTGTCAAACCCTTTGCTGATTGTAAGAGACCCTATTGCTATTTATATTCTTTTGGTGTCAAGAATGAAGGGAATTCTTAGATTTAATCCTTACAATTTCTGGATGATCCTGATAGGCTGCTTTGGCATTATAACAGCCTTGTTACAGGGTCACGGTAATCTTATGGTAGCGGTGTATGGTGCAAGGATATTCATTATTCATTTTCCATTAATGTTTGCAATAGCTGAGATATTTACTATTCAGCATGTAATCAGGTATGGTAAAGTATTATTGTGGATATCATTGCCAATGACAGCGCTGATTATTGCCCAGTTCTTTAGCCCTCAAGCTGCATTTGTGAACCGCGGTGTGGGGGGCGATTTGAGTGGAGCGGGATTCAGCGGTGCATTAGGTTATTACAGGCCTCCGGGTACTTTTTCATTTACAACCGGTACTTCTCTTTTTTATGGATTAGTAGCCGCTTATGTTTTTTATTTTTGGTTCAATAGTTTTTTAATAAACAGGTCCCTGCTGATTATTGCTACTGTTTGTTTGCTTTTGGCTGTTCCTTTCTCCATCAGCCGCACACTATTGTTTGAAGTATTTCTTTCTACAGCCTTTATGATTGTTTCGGTATGGTACCGGCCTAACTATCTTAAGCGTATTGCTATCGGCATTATAATTTTTCTGGCTGCTTTTTACCTGATAGAAAACCAGGGTTTCTTTTCAACGGGTACGGAAGTGTTCACTGCAAGATTTACTTCTGCCAATGAAAGCGAAGGAGGCTTAAACAGTGTATTTATGGACAGGTTTCTGGGCGGGATGATTTATGCTGTTGAAAATGCGCCTAATATGCCCTTTTTTGGATATGGGCTGGGTAAGCATTACATAGTTACAACCTTGCTTATCATAAAGCCTGCATTTTATAAGCAACATCTTTATGATATTAAAAGGGAACTTACTGAAAATACAGCATCGCATATGGAGACTTTATACTTTAAAATATTAAGACCGCTCCGGCAATCAAATCGTATTCCGTTAGGATTTCCTTTTTTAATTAATACAATTGGTATTGGAGAGCATTCCAACAGTAACTATGCTTCATTAAAAAAAAGAATTGAAGCAATAGGTTTATTTATACTCAGAAGGATACTTCCTGCCTCATAATTTGTTTGCAGTATGATATAAAACGCCCTGCGATTGTTCATGAAAATCCTTCACCTTGTACCTTACTATAAACCCGCATTCCTATATGGCGGTCGTGTTGAATCCATCGCTCATCTCTGCGAAGCATTAACAGCGGCCGGGGAAGATATAACCGTATATACCACCACTGCCAACGGCAATACAGAATTAGAAGTTAATCCGGGAAAAACATATCTTATTGAAGGGGTTAAGGTTATTTATTTTAAAAGGCAAACAAAAGATCCACTACATCTTTCCATCGACCTGCTTAAATGCCTGTATAAAAATTGTAAAATGTTTGATGCAGTACATATTCATTCCTGGTGGAATATACCTGCACTCGCAGGCTTGTTCATCTGTAAAAAAAGAGAGGTAAAAGTTGTGTTATCTCCAAGGGGTATGCTGAGCAATTATATCATCCATCATTCTAACAGTTGGGTAAAGCAGTTTGCCCACCGGTTTTTTGGCAGATCATTGTTGTCATACAGTTATCTCCATGCAACGGCAGCATCAGAAATAGAGGAATGCCGGCGGGTGATACCGGGCTGGAAAGGCATGATGATACCGAACATCAATAACCTGCCTCAGGTTAATATTATCAAGAAACAAAACCCTGTTTTTACGCTGCTTTTTCTGTCGCGCATCCACCCTAAAAAAGGGCTTGAATTATTATTTCAAGCCATAGCCCGTGTCAATGTACCGGTTCATCTGCAGATAGCTGGCAGCGGCGATGAAGCCTATATAAACGTCCTGAAAGAAAAAGCTGCTGATCTTGGTATAACAGACAAACTGCAATGGATAGGGTGGAAGGATCGTAAAGAGAAATTTGATGTATTAATGCAGGCTGATGTTTTTGTACTTCCCAGTTACAACGAAAATTTTGGCAACGTGGTAATCGAAGCGCTCCACGCCGGTACACCGGTACTTGTAACGGAAGGTGTGGCGTTAAGTGCATTTGTAAAAGCGCATGGCCTGGGATGGTTATGCAAGGCGGAACCCGCTTCTATACAGGGCGCGCTGGAAGCTGCAATGCAGGATAAGGCGAAACGGTGCGCCATTACCCAGTCAGCGCAGGGAATTATAGACAAATATTTTTCTCCCGAAGTCTTGGCTAAACAATATAGCGATATGTATGGGGAAGTGGCGGGCTGAATGGTGAATCTGAAAATGCAGGTAACAAAAAAGTATAAGGAAGAAATTTCAATCGTGCGGATTTCAGATGATTATGCAGTTTGGGATTTATAATCAAAAATCACTTTTATATGTGTTCCGTTATTTGTTTCAATGCTGAAATTACCGCCAAGATCACCGGTAAGGCCCTGTAATAATTCCATTCCCATGGAAGCGCCAACTCCAGCGGTAAAATTAAGAGGAAGGCCGCTCCCGTTATCGGCAATGTGCAGCATGAGCCGCGAGCCTGAAATGCGGTTCAGCGAAATAGAAATTTGCTTCTGTTTGGTTTTGCCGAATGCATATTTAATGGCATTGGTTATCGCTTCATTTAGAATAAGCCCTAATGTAATGGCAGATGCATGGTTCAGCTCAATATTTTCTATCTGGAGCGAAAAGGCAATGTTTTCCCGGATGGAATAACTTTCGCGAAGGTATTCTACCAGTTCATAAATATACTCGGGCATGTGAATGGTTGACAGTGTTTCAGACTGGTAAAGTTTCTGATGAATAATAGACATTGAATGAATTCTGTTCTGGCTGTCTTTTATAGCAGATAAAGCTTCTTTGTTTTTAAGATAACTGGATTGAATTTCCAGCAAGCTTGCTACTATATGAAAGTTGTTTTTAACGCGATGATGGATCTCTTTCACCAGCCATTCTTTTTCAGTCAGCAACTGGTCTTTTTCTTCAATCAGTGTATCTTTTTGAAGCAGCAAAATATCCTTGTCTGTAAGTAGTTCAGATAGATGCTCATTTTTTTGTTTAATCTGCTCCTGTTGTGCATGCAGCACCTGCTGCTGGTATCGCAGTTGGCGGTTTACACGCTGTTTCAGGCTGTAACGGTTGAGGCCGAGTACAAGTATAGCCGCCAGTAAACCCGTGCCCACAATAAGCGCATTGCGCTGGTTCTGCTGTGCTTTATTTTGTTCTTTCAGCAGCGCAATGTCCTTTTCCTTTATCTTGATGTCCTGTTCCTTTTTAGCCGTTTCATACTGAATGCTTAGCTGTGCTATCTGCTTGCTTTTTGTTGCGTTGAAAATGGAATCCTGGAGTGCCTTATATTGCTGGTAATGCCTGATTGCCTGGGGGTAATTTTTCCGTGCCGAATCCACTTTGAACCACATTAAATGAACACCCGTTAAATAATTGGGCAGTATTTGCTGGGAAGGAGCCTTCAGCAGCAATTTCAGGTATGGCTCCGCCCTGGAGTAGTGGGCGTTTGAAACGTAGAACTGGCTGATCCCCTGGCAGGCGACAAACTGAAAGCGTAAGGGCGATTGCCTGCTCCAGGCCACGCTTTCAAGATAATACTTCTCCGCCTTTGCGTATTGCCCAAGTGCGTTATAGCAGGAGCCCAGGCTTTGCGCTATATACATTTTATCTTCTACGTTGCATAGCAGTTTTTTGTTTATAATTTCTTGTAACAGCGCCAGTGCTTCTTTAACTTTTCCCTGTTTGAGTAAGGCAACAGTCATTCGCCTGGCAATACCCACCTGGATAAGCTCACCTTTCCGATGACTGATTGCTGTAGATTGCTTATGATATTCCATGCTTTTGTCAAACTGGCCTAATTCCCAATAGGCATTGCCAAGACGGAAATAAGTGTAGTCAAGCTCCTGCGGCATATTGCTGTTTTCAACATCATCAACTACTTTAAGAATGTAAAACAGTTTTTGATTTAAATTCCCTTTATCCTGGCTTAAATCAGACAGCAGGTAGTAGGCATTTGACAAGTATCCATAATCATTGGAAGCGTTATAAATGCTTTGTTCAGCAAAACTCTTGCAGGCACGGGAGATGGCTGGATAGCCGATCGCCTTTTGAATTTTTAATGCAGCTTCCGCTTCTTCTTTAGCCTGCGCGGCGTTCCCGTCGTTTAAATATTTATATCCCATTTCCAGGCGGATAACGGCTTCTTCCGCCCGGCCTCCAATTTGTTGCGAAAGTTTCAGCGCCTCTTTCAAGACAGCTATATTTTCGGTACAACTGTCACAGAATGTGGCAGTTGCCATCCTTAATAATGCATGAAGCACCCCGGCTTTGTCCCCGGCCTGTTTACGGGCATCAATAACCTGCTTAAAGCAGGTTCTTCCTTTTTCCCAATTATCGTTTAGCAGGTAAACTATCCCAAGCAGGCACAGGCTTTCCTCCTTCAATTGCCTGTTATCAATGTTATCACTTTCTCGTCCTGCCTCCTGAAAAAATATAATGGCGCTATCCCGGTTACCCTTTTGCAGGTAAGGGGTACGAAGCATGCTTTTGCCAAGCTCCATAAACAGTTTTATTCTATTGCCACTGCCGGCATTTGCCAACAATTGCCGCACCCTCGCGCTGTTTTGCTGTTTAATGTAAATCCTGCCCTTTAAAAAAATGGCATTTTCCTGTCCTTTGGTAAGCCTTATTTGTTGAGAAAGGTGCAGTGCTTGGTTAACAAGCAAGAGCGCACTATCCAAATCATGATCCGGGTTCAATGTTCTATTAAAATAAAGAGTGCTTAATCGCAACAGCATTTGCACTCTCTGGGTATCTGCCATACCAGACCGGAGCTGCTTAATAATAGTAGTGGCCTCGCCCGGTCCTGCTGGTTGCGCCTGTGCGGCCAGAAACAGGATGATTGCAGGCATAATAAGCAGCACGCGGATAACCGGGCAATGTTGTATAGAATATCCTCGTTGCATTTACCGTTTTAAATTACCTGGCCGGGCAGCACTTCAGAAATTAGCTCTACCTTTTTACTGCTAATGTTTACCCGTGTTCATCTCCTTTCAATACCCAGCTTTTTCATCCGGGAGTTTAATGTATTTACGTTAATATCCAGTATTTCAGCAGCACCGCCTTTCCCGGAAATCTTCCAGTTGCAGCTTTCAAGTACAGCAAGAATATGATCGCGTTCATTTTCCATCATGGTTTTAAACCCGTTTTTATTGCCCGCGGCAGAGCTGGATCGTTTTGAAAGCGGCATGTCGGGCAAATCAATAATATTTCCTTTTGCAAGCACTATATTTCGCTGGATTGTATTTTCCAATTCTCTTATATTACCAGGCCAGTCGTATTGCATAAGCTTGTTGATGGCATCTGCTGACAGCGCAGCAGCGGGTTTACCTGCGGCTGCGCTGTATTTCTTTAAAAAGTAATTGGCCAAAAGCGGTATATCTTCTTTTCTTTCATACAATGCCGGCATCAGCAGGGGGAAAACGTTCAGCCGGTAATAAAGATCGATACGGAAACGCCCGGCGGCTACTTCTTCTTCCAGGTCTTTATTCGTGGCGGCAAGCACCCGCACGTCGATCTTTCTTGGTTTACCTCCAATTGGTTCAATTTCTTTTTCCTGCAATACCCGCAGAAACTTCACCTGCAATTCGAGTGGCAGCTCGCCAATTTCATCCAGGAAAATTGTTCCCCCGTCTGCCAGTTCAAACTTACCTTCCCTTTTTGTAATGGCGCCGGTGAAGGAACCCTTTTCATGACCGAATAAATCAGATTCAATTAAATTAGCCGGCAATGTTCCGCAATTAACAATAACAAATGGTTTATACCGCCTGGCCGAAGCCTTATGAATGGAATGGGCAATCAATTCTTTCCCGGTACCGCTTTCGCCCAGTATAAGCACAGAAGTATCCGTGCCGGCAACCATTGTGGCACGTTCCAGCGTCTCGATAAATTTATGGCTTTTACCCACAAGATTGCTGAATTCAGGCGGAAGTATAACCGGCGCAGTAGTTGGTGATGAGGGAATATTAATGTTTTGGGCCTGCCGGTTTTTATGCAGGTATAAAGCCACGTCAAGCATGATCAATACATCCCTTGCACGAAAAGGTTTTACCATAAAACCATAAGGTCTTGTGGGCTTTGCCTGTTCCAGTATCTGCCTGTTGGAATTAGCTGATAAATAAACAAACGCCATATTCTGCTGGTTCAGTATTATGCCAAGATCGATCCCCGTGCCTTCTCCCTGCAAAAAAATATCAACCAGTACAAGATCGGGCTTTTCTTTTTCAATTATTGACAATGCAGCAGTTACTGATCTTGCAATTGTGCAGGTGGAATAACCTGCATTAGTGAGTATAACATTAAGGCTCTTTGCTTCAATAAACTGGTCTTCTACTATCAGGATCTTAGCTTTCAAATCAAGACTGTTTTAGTGTATGCAATAAGTTCTTATTATTAGCAACAAAATTACAACAGTTATATCTCGCAATCATAAAACATTCTGTTCCAACACTCTATCTCACGATTATTTTCAATAATTATTGATATAACAATAATTTATTCCTGCGGTAAAAGATTAAAATGCTGCAAACCAATCACCTAAAATATTGGCATATTCTTCGATTCGGCGCAAAAGAATTTTTTAATAAAGCCCGGGACGAAATAAAGTATAAAGGCAAACACTATACGCTTTGAACAGGAGCTGCTTTTAAAAGATGCTGGGCACATAAGAAACTTACAATTAAAATAAAAGAGATTATATGTCAATATACGCTGCCAGCAACGGTTTGGTGCCAGTTGATTTGCTGAATGAACTTAAAAGTAAAGAATACAAGCTCGAGTTCAGGAGAGAAGCCTCATGTATTTATTGCAATGAGCTGCAACAATGGATCGTGCCTGCAGATTTTAAGGTTGACGAATGGTATTATTTCGGCGAAACTTCAATGCCTGATACAGACCGCATGCTTTATGCCATCTCTTTATTACATGGGGCAAAGGGTTTTTTAATAGATGCCTGTAATGCTTATATGGATAACATCAGCGCGGAAATGCTCGAAAAATTAAAAACCGGACTAGGTCTGTAAAAGGATGAACGTTGTTAAAAGCATACAACAGGTTATAAAACAAAAAAATTATAAAACATGAAAAACTTCGAAACACCCGGCGATGCACTGCAGTACCTGCGGCAGAGAGGTTATGAAGCCGACTTTGACTTGCAGACAGATTGCCTGTATTGCAGCAGCCTTGACCTCCGGTTATATGAAGAAGAATTTAACGTGGATGAAGTTTATCGCTTTAAAGGAAGTCCAAAGCCTGGCGATAACACTGTTCTGTACGCACTCACTTCCCCTACGGGCGTAAAAGGCATTATTATAGACAGGCCTGAAACAACCATACCGGATAACAGTTGCGATATAACCAAGAGGCTTCAAAACCACCTGGCAGCGGCAGGGCTTAGCAACCCGCCCGCTGCCCGTGAAATAAATGTATAAACATTGTCACTTTCATTATAAATCAAAATAAATCAGTCATGGCACAACTTAACAAATTGTCAAAAGCGGAAGACGATCCCCGCATTTTTAAAGAAGTAAGGGGGTTTCTTAAAGCGCTTAATTCAGGAACGGGCAAGCCCATTGAACAACTCAGTCCTGCGGCGGCTCGGCAGGTATTAACTGATGCGCAAAATTCTGTCATTGTAGATTATTCAGGCATTGAAGAATCCGAAAGAATAATTACGCAGGATGGCATAGACGTGAACATACATATCATAAAGCCCGCCGGTATCGGCACAAATGCGCTGGTTTTTATTTTCATTCATGGCGGCGGATGGGTGTTGGGGGATTATCCCACCCATAGAAGGCTGGTAAGAGACCTGGTTGTGGCAAGTGGTGCCGTAGCCGTATTCCCGGATTATACGCCTTCGCCTGAAGCCCGTTATCCAACGGCTATTAATCAAATCTATGCCACGGTAAAATGGGTGTCTGAACACGGTAAAGAAATTGGCGTGAACGAAAAAAAACTTGCTGTGGTGGGCAACAGCGTGGGAGGAAATATGACTGCTTCAGTTGTGCTGATGGCGAAAGAAAAGAAAGGACCTACTATTAAGCTCCAGGTATTATTGTGGCCTGTTACCGATGCCAATTTTGAAACCGGTTCTTACACCGACCTGGGGGAAGGAAGATTTCTTACAAAGAATATGATGATATGGTTCTGGGATAATTATTTACCTGATAAAAATACACGTAAAGAAATTTATGCTTCTCCATTGCAGGCAAGCATTGAACAGTTGAAAGGCCTTCCGCCGGCCCTTATTCAAACGGCAGAAAATGATGTGCTGCGTGATGAAGGCGAAGCTTATGCCCGTAAACTGAATGAAGCCGGTGTTCAAGTAACATTCACCCGTTACGGGGGTTTAATTCATGATTACGGTTTATTAAACCCGCTTTCATCAGTTCCCGCTGTTAAAACAGCCTTATTGCAGGCAGCATCAGTTATAAAGGCAGCGCTGAACAAATAACAGGCTTCTTTATAGGCTTATTAATAGAAGCCAGTTTGCATTTACCACAAAATTTTTCTCAATACAAATCTTGTAAAACGCAAAAATTCAAACATGAAAATTACAGTAATCGGCGGTACCGGGCTTATTGGTTCAAAGCTCGTAAACAAGCTTCGCCAGCTTGGGCACACAGTTTTAGCAGCATCGCCTAATTCAGGCGTAAATACCATTACAGGTGAGGGGCTTAATGAAGCACTGAAAGATGCAGATGTGGTTGTAGACGTTTCCAATTCACCATCATTTGAAGACAAGGCCGTGATGGATTTTTTTCAAACTTCCACATCCAATTTGCTAACCGCGGCCACCTATGCCAAAGTGAGGCATTATGTGGCTTTATCAATCGTTGGCACTGACAGGCTGCCCGGCAGCGGTTACCTTCGTGCAAAAAACAGGCAGGAAGACCTGATTAAAAAAGGTGGTATTCCTTACACCATTTTACGCTCCACTCAATTTTTTGAATTTGCAGGCCGCTTAGCGCAGGAAGGCACAAACGGTAATGAAGTGCATATTTCAACAGGTGGCATACAGCCCATTGCTTCAGATGAAACAGTGGCTGCGCTGGCGGATATTGTTATCAGCCAGCCATTAAACGGCATTGTTGAAGTAGGCGGGCCTGAACGCATGCCAATGTCTGAATTCATTCGCTATTATCTTGATATAACTGAAGATCCGCGCCAATTGGTCGCCGATGAGCATGCACTTTATTTTGGGGTTGAACTAAATGATACTTCGCTTGTAACAGGAGATGATGCACGCTTTGGAAAAATTAAATATGAAGACTGGTTAAGCAAACAATTGATAAAAGCGTAGTTATTCCTGCCTTTCGTAACAAAGATGACGGGTGTCAGGTCGTTGAGGCGGTTGTACGAGGCGTGCACTTTCCACCCGTTCGTGCATGGGACAAACTCACGCCGGCGTGGTGTCTCCGCGAAAAACCGGTCAACTACACAACGACACGACAGGCTGATTTTTATATCACACAAATAAAAGATCATATAATGAACACCGTTTTTTCATCGCATAAAAGCAGCCATGAGAATTCATCCGAGGATATCCAGAAAAGCATCTATCCTTTCCTGCATGAAATAAACATAACAGATGGAGGTGAGTTCCTGGATGATCTTATACGAATGAATGAACAGCCACTTGGCGAAACAATGCTGAAGGAGCATGCATAAGCTCTTTGCAATTGTTTTTAATTGAATTTTTCATCAATAAAAATTAATGTTATGCTTACTGTTAAACAATTAAATCCGTCAGCTATAATGGAGGCAGGCACTGCCGCCACGCTGCCACAGGATACAAAACCCAAACTGGAAGTAAAAGGTGTAAAAAATATTGTACTGGTTCATGGCGCATTTGCCGATGGCTCCAGTTGGGCAAAGGTTATTCCTTTACTGCAGGCAAAAGGATATAATGTAATTGCGGTGCAGAACCCGCTCACTTCACTGGAAGATGACGTGGCTGCTGCAAAAAGGGCCATTGACCTTATGGATGCGCCCATTTTGCTTGTGGCACATTCTTATGGAGGCATGGTAATTACAGAAGCCGGCAACGATCCTAAAGTAGTTGGGCTGGTGTATGTTGATGCATTGATCCCAAATGATAACCAATCGGTAGTGGACGTAATACAGCCATATCCGCCTTCCCCGGGCAATGCAGAATTTAAACAGGATGCCGCAGGGTTTTTAAGCTTATCATTTAAAGGCATCGACTCGCATTTTGCGCAGGACCTTCCTGAACAGGAAAGGAAAATATTGTTTGCTACGCAAACACCATGGGCGGCCAAAGGCACGGTTACCAAAATTTCAAAAGCGGCATGGAAAAATAAACCGTCATGGTGCATTATTGGTTTAAATGACGAAACAGTGCCGCCAGCATTAACGAAAGCTGAAGCAAAAATGATCAATGCAACGGTGCTTGAACTGGAATCAAGTCATGTTCCTATGTTATCTCAGCCAGGTAAAGTGGCCGAATTCATTATCGGTGCAGCAGAAACGTTGTAATGCCTTGCATAAAATAAAGATGCTAAACTGCTTTATTGCGCACCACACACTATTGGAATGTCTTTGATCCGGACAAGGGCATTACAATAGTTATTCAATCATCAGGATTATACCTATTGCGCTTGCTGTTAAAATTTTAGGGAGATACCTATTGAATGACGTTGTTGGCTTGTCATGTCGGAGTAACGAGACATCTCTGCACAATTATGAATTTCCAGGTTGCTACCAGCGATTGCAAATAACAAATCCATTTCTACTGATAAAATTATTATACTATGATTATAGATACCATTACTGATCTTCAGAACCGCGGGTTTACCATGGACTTTAACCTGCTTGGCAACAAGTTGTTTTGCCCACAAACAAAATGTTTTATTAACAGCGACGAGTTTGACGTAGTGGAAGTATACAGCTTTGAGGATGATATGGTGAATTTAGGCGAAACGGTTTTATATGCTATTGAATGTTTTGCTTTTGCCGCAAAAGGTATTTTATTAGAAACAGGACATGATAATACCAGCATATTATTATCAAAAATCAAAAAATTCTGGAAGTGAAATACGTGAGGTTTACAATCTTACAAAGGTTGAAAAATCTTCAGTACATAAAAGATGAATAAATTTATACCGGCTATATCTTTTTGATGGTGGAATATTTGACTGGTTTTTGTTACAGAATATTGCCCGCCTTATTTCTTTTAAACAAAATTTTTTCAATGGTTTCTCCGGGTATTAAACATATAGTAGTGATTGGCGGTGGCTTTGCAGGTTTGAATTTTATAAAAACACTTGCCAATGATAAAAACTATACAATCACGCTGGTGGATAAAAATAATTACAATCAATTTACACCATTGGTTTACCAGGTGGCAACAGGGTTTCTTGAACCTTCCAATATCAGTTACCCGTTCAGGAAATTTTTAAGAAAGAGAAAGAATATCCGCTTCCATTTAGGCGAACTGAAAAAAATTAGTGCAGCAGAACATAAGGTTTATTTGAACAATGCCACACTTGAATATGACTATCTCGTACTTGCATTCGGTTCTATATCCAACTTCTTTGGTAATGATATTTTAAAGCGCAATACAATCCCCATGAAAACTTTAACGGATGCGCTGGGCATGCGGAATGCTTTATTGCAATCGCTGGAAGAAGCCTGCAATACAACAGATGAAACGCTGCGGAGAAAATTATTAACGATTGTTGTGGCAGGCGGCGGACCCACAGGTGTTGAAGTATCGGGCATGCTGGGCGAAATGAGAAAGAATATCATTCAAAAAGATTATCCTGAGTTAAAAAATGCAATGGGGGATATTTATATTGTTGACGGAGCGAAAGCCTTGCTCAGCCAGATGAGTGAACAGGCACAACGTGATGCAACAAAAACACTTGAAAAATTAGGTATAAAAATTATTACAAACACATTCATCAACAGCTATGAAAATGATGAAGTGAAACTATCGGGCGGCAACATCATTCAAACAAAAAATCTTATCTGGGCTGCCGGTGTAACGGGTAATGTAATTGAAGGCATTCCTGCATCTGCTTACGGTCGCGGTAAAAGAATAATGGTGGATGAATATAATCGCGTAGCAGGACTGGATAATGTATATGCTGTTGGCGATAATTGTTTGCTTACAGGAGATAAGAAATTCCCGGACGGGCATGCACAGTTGGCGCAGCCTGCTATTCAGCAGGGCACACATCTTGCAAAAATTTTTAAAGCCATAGCAAAGGGAAAAGCGCCACAGCCTTTTGCTTATTACGACAAAGGCGTGATGGCAATCATAGGCAAGAACCGTGCGGTAGTTGATCTTGAAAAACCAAAAATGCATGTAGGAGGTTTTCCCGCATTATTAATATGGCTGTTCATACATATCGCTTCTCTAATTGCATTTGATAATAGATTAAAGACTTTATACAACTGGATTATTGGGTACTTTACAAAAGACCAATCGTTAAGAATGGTTATAAAAGCGACTGATAAAGTGCAGAACTGAATATATTTCGTGAGCGCATCATCAAAATATCTTACACTAATTTAAATGGTGGCTATATATTCTTGCAGTGGAGAGATGAACAAGGTAGAGAATGATATACTTAAATAATTTTAAATGAACAGCACATGCAAGTAATAAGTTGTGTAATTGGTGTCAACTTAGAAAGAGGTTGGGCCGCTATGGTGCATATTCGTGCTTTAAAGCCTTTACCACAATAAACTAAACGCAATAACAACTGTAACCAAAAAGCGCTGTTGCGGCAGATAAAATGTCTAATGTACCCTTTACCTACAGCTCATTTGTCAATTGAGAGAAAGCGATGAAGTTAACCTGGCTCTCATCAGAAAAAGGTCTATTCTTCTGAAACTGATTCGAGATGTTGTGGTGCATTACCCATTGTATTCTTTCCTGATCCCGAGTTTTTTTATCCTTGAATTAAGCGTACTAGGAGGGACCCCCAGCAGTTCTGCAGCACCATCCCTACCTGTAATCCGTCCTTTGACATACTTAAGTACTTTTAAAATATATTCCTTTTCATGTTCCTTGATTGTCTGAATTTTAAAGGCTTCACTTTCCAAAGGCACTGCATCGGTAACGGCTTTCTTCATTGGCAGATATATTTCTTTCACGGTATCACCACTTGCCATCAGGATACTTCGTTCAAGAACATGCTCAAGTTCCCTGATATTGCCTGGCCAACTATAGTTCATTAGCTGTTGCAATGCTTTACTGCTAATGTTGTTGATAACCTTTCCGGCTTTTTTAGAAAACCGATGAACAAAATGGGCAGCCAAAAGCGGGATGTCTTCCCTTCTGTCTCTCAGCGGAGGAAGCGTGATTGGGAAAATATTTAACCGATAATACAGGTCGGTTCTAAACTGGCCCTCTTCCATTTGTTTTACAAGATCCCTGTTGGTTGCCGCAATAATTCGTACATCTGTTTTGATAGTGGCTTTTCCACCTATCCGTTCGATTTCTTTTTCCTGTAATGCACGTAACAATTTTGACTGTAACTCAAGTGGCATTTCACCAATTTCATCCAAAAACAATGAGCCATTGTTTGCTAATTCGAATTTACCGATCCTGCGATCAATAGCGCCTGTAAAGCTCCCGCGTTCATGCCCGAATAATTCACTTTCGATAAGGTTGGGGGGCAACGCTGCACAATTTATTTTTACCATTAGCCGATTTTTTCTGGGAGAGGCATTGTGA
>JAEWJV010000084.1 GCA_023386395.1 Bacteroidota bacterium | reverse complement strand
AAAATACCTTGATGCTTAAAGTACAGGCGCAATCATACCCTTAAACGTCGCATTTAACCACTGGCTGTTTTGAGTGTGCAGTTTAGTTTTGAAAAATAAAATAATGCACTATGCGCAAACTAATTATGAAAATGTCAATAACCGTTGATGGTTTTGTTGCTGACCCTAATGGAAAAGCAGACTGGATTTTCAGAAGCTCTGATGAAACTTCAAGAAGCTGGAGCCTTGGGCGAAGCTATGATGCAAGCCTTATCATCATGGGCAGGAAATCGTTTGAAAATATGTCGCCTTACTGGCCAACGGCGCCCGGTCCTTTTGCTGTACCAATGAACACCATACCAAAAGGCGTATTTACCAAAAGTGGTTATGATGGAATTAATGTGCCACCGGGTAAAGAACTATCCCCCGCCGAAGCTTCCTGGGCAACGGCGAAAATTTTTAATGGAGATCTTACCGAAGAGATAAAAGAACTTAAATCCGGAGAGGATAAGCCCATCCTGGCACTCGGAGGAGCCGGGTTTATGCAAAGCCTTATAGCAACAGGGCTTATTGATGAATATCATTTGAATACCCATCCCGTGGTTTTGGGTGCAGGGCTGCCTATTTTCACCAGTGTCCAGCTTCCAGTAGACCTGAAGTTATTGGAAACAAAGTCTTTCCCCGGCGGCATTGTAGCGCATGTTTACAGCAAATAATTGTATAGAATATATCCTTTTAATGCACATAACAGCCCGGCAATTAGCCGGGCTGTTATTCTATATCTTTTTTGCAATTAATAAGTATTCTCAAAACTTGCCGGCACAAAACCATCGCTTTCATATTGAGTGGGATCGCCGGCAGTATTATCCCATGCTTCGGTAAGTATGCCTGAGCTTAAAGGCGCACTGCTTATTTTATCGCCGTTGTTTAAAGCCAGCTCATTGGTGCCATAAAATTTTAATTCAATAGGCTTCATATTAAATCCTTCGAAACTTACACCAAGGGTTTTTGGCGGATCGAGATAAGAACCATTACAATCTGTTCGTTTTACCCGGACATTTTCCTGTACATCATCGGCACTGAAATCTATTTGCACAATAATGCCATCTTTCACTGCCTGCACATGCGTTATGAAAAGATATAAACCAATAGCAGATGGCGTGCTTAATGGCTTCCAGCCGGTAGCGCCCGGCAATGCCACACTCGTGGTTACTTCGCAGTGATCTGCCCCGGCAAAAGCTGTTATAGATGCTTTCCCCGACAGTGTATAATCTACTTCAGACCCCACGGCAAGGCCTCCATCAAATTCAAACAACGGATCCACATCAGCAGGGCACGCATCGCCAAAACCGCGATACACCAAATGAAATTTTGCTGTTTCTTTCAAAGCATCCGGGTTGCCTGAATTTAACAGGCCGCCATGATAACGTGTGTATAAAAAATTACTTTCAAACCTGCGCAGCACAGATGTGGCTATCACCTTATCATTGGTCTTAATTTCAATGGCGCCCGAAATAGTTTTATCAATAAAGCAACGTAGAATTCCCGGTGACCAAAGATCAATTTCAGCGGGTGTGCCTTCAATTGTTACACTGCGTTTACCGGCGCCCGGGTCGCTGCCAAAACTGCCATATATATAAAGGGCGCATTTTCCATTATTGCTTTCTTTTTTGAAATCTTCATCTACCTGTAACCATTTTACACCATTATTGCCCAATACGGTGATAGATGCAAGCAGCAGGAACTGCCCTTTGCGGTGCATATCAATGCTTACGCTAACCGCTTCGGGATTTGCAGCCGGCACATGATCCGGCGCCACATACACGGCTGATGATACATCAGCATCCAGGCTGCCTTCCCCGCTGTATGACCAGCCTTTTACTTCGTCTATTCTTAAAGGCCTGGGTGATGTATATACAGGCGCTGTATTATCCCCTGAAGGAGAGTCATCGGGATCAAGACGGGGAAAACGGGTTGTTAATTTCAATGTAATTACAGCCTCCTGCTCCACGGTTGAAGTTTGCGGTTCCAGTTTCAGGCTTTTGAAATAACCCCAATCACTAAAGTGTGTTGTGGTTACGCTCAACCGGTGCTTTGCTCTGTCAAGAGTACTGTTCGGCACAGCCTGCCAGGTACCTTGTTTATCCTGGTAAGCTATATCCATAAAGTTAGCGATGGTATTCAGCGTGTCTTCCGGCTTATAATTAAAAACAATGGTTGCCGGTTTACTGATTTGTTCGCCATGCGGCAGAATGCGGTAAGCATTACCAATGCCATCAGGCAGCTCATTGGTTATGGGCTGAATACTAAAGGTTTTTTCCTGCGTAACTGCGCCTGCAGGTATAATAATTTTCAACCGGCCATCAGCACTCGTCAGCTCGCCTCCTGCTTCATCAATTGTTTTGGTTACGGCTTCGCCGTTTGGCGTGCCGGCAGGCGTAGTGGTATTTTCATCATGCTGCTGTGGCGTCATCATATCATTGTCTTTTTTGCAACAGCAAAACAACAATGCCAGCACAAGCGCAAGCGATGATAATGATTTTACGTTCATTGTTATTTGGTTTAGATTTTACGAACTGTTTTAATCCGGTCGCAAAACTATAAACCATGTATAAGCTGCATCAGGCAAGGTTGTATTGGCTGATAATAAATATGAATGAATTGTTGGTTGGCTATAATAAGAAATGCCTGGCTGAGCCGGCACTTATAATACGCTTTTTACAAGCAGCTACACCTTATTTTATACAAAAAGTACTGGGCTGGTCAGGCACAATATTGACTATCACATTTGCTGGTTCGACGTTGGTTGTTGCTATTTTATTTCTCCTTTTCTTATTGTTAAAGAAACTAGTTTATATCCATCATCGGTCCGCAGGAATTCAAGGTGGTCTTGAAGTTCGCGTTTATCTTCTTTATAGCTAATAACAATATCTTTAATTGGATATATCCAATCTTTTGATTCACCACAGTTGTTAAAGAATTTGCCATATTCATCTGATGTATAAATAAATGGATTAAGCCTATGGTCGAAAATGGCGTAATCACAGTATAAAGCGTTTAACTTAAGAAGTTTTGTTTTGATAAGTTCATAGTTGCGGTCGATAAAACTATTCTTTGTTTCGCTTGTCCAACCCGTTGATTCTTTCCAATATGTGATTTCTTTGTATGTGACGTTCAGTAAATTTTCCTTTGTTATTTTATCAAGCAATGAATTCTTTAACCAGCTATTGAATTCTTTATCAAAATCTATAAACGAAAAAAAAATTCCGTTACTCGTTTTAAAACTTTGCCTAATCGTGTCGGGATTTGGTTGTGCAGAAATTAATAACGAAAAAAGGTTGATGTTGCCCGAATATTTAAAACTGTCAATGAGAATATTATTAGCTGTGTCAATTAATATCTTTTTGCCACCAATCCAACTGTAATGTTCACCGCCTTCCCAAATTTTCTTCTTTGCACCCGTTAATGCAATAATCAACCCATTTCTTACGCTTGTCATTGCGTTATATACTGCAGGAATAACAATATCACCATTTCTATTGAACATGCCGACCTTGTCAGTTTTCTTATCGCTAAAACGAATGAAACCTTCGCTTTCACAGTCTGAGCTGTTATCAAAAATATATAAGCTATCCTTTCCAACTATTCTGCCTGATTTTGTCAGGTAATAAAATTTCCAATGTTGATTTGTTTCCTCGGCACCGGCAATAATATTGTCAAACCTGTTTGCATTGGTAAATGCACTTTGAAATTTCGGTTCAATTTTTACCACTCCGTTTTTGTCCTTGTAACCAATTAAGGTTGTGTCTCTATTCCAAAATGCTGTCCATGTGTCATCGCTTTGTCCAAACATGGAAAGTTTGAGAAAAATCAGCAGAAAAGTAAGCGTTGAAATTTTCATTTTTGTTTTAAGGGTGTATACTTTTATCCCAGGGTTTTTCTATAACCAGTTAAAAGTTTGCCTGCGCCTTTTTTAGGATGGCTATCAACAAAGATTCATTCATAATAATGTGAGAAAAAACCAAATCATCAATACCTGTATAATAGAATTTAGCAACGCTCTGCTATGGCGTCAAACAGTTACAACACTTTACTTAAATAGAACAATCAAACCTGCAAATTCGGCGGCAAGATGTTATAATTGTATGAGACCGGTAAAAGTTATCATACCGCGTTGTTTATGACCGTTGTATTGATATTATACTAACTCTTTGGCTTTACTTCATCAACTATTAAAGCCTTTACACCACCCCTGTCTGAAAAAGTGCCTGTAGCTGTTATTTGTTCGCCGGCATGTTTTTTAGCTTCTGCATAAGCATCCTTCTTATTGTGGTCTTCAACAATAAGATACACCTTGCCATCGCTTGTGAGAATGCCCATGGGCGAGCCGGCTTTTATGCAGTCTGCAGCGCAGGATTTATGCGCTTCGCCGCTGGCGCCTGAAGAAGAATAACAGGCCATATCCAATACTTCGCCGCTAACAGTCATACTCTTTTTATCCTGGCCAAATGAAGTGAGTGATACAGCGCCGAACACGATTGCAAACAGGGAAATTTTTGCCGTAAAAGAAGTCTTTTTCATATTATACAATTTATGTGTGAAGAATTACGGGAGGATTAAGAACATAAATGTAACACTTTTCAAATAACCCGTTTACACCACGCTTATTTACCGGGCCTGTTGACAATAAATTCTTACCTGGTTAAGGCCAATGCAACCGACAATTATTGTATAAATGTATTGCAGCCATTAAGGCTTTTCAATTAAATTTTCATCAATATTATCCGCTGCAATTTCGTTTAACAATGGTGTTGCTTTTGCATCATCAATCTTAATAATAAAGCTGCCGGCTTCCGTAGCAGAAAAAGTATAAATCCTTTTCTTACCTACTGTATTACCGTGCAATTCTTTTACGGTTGTATTATTTAAGCGAAGCTGAATAGTAAATGATTTTATTTTCTGGCCTGTGGCAATATCTTCATTCAGCACTATACAATTGATTTTTTGCTTACCATTCAATTGAATGGTATAAGTTGACGAAGCCCTTGTAAATTTTTTACTGCTTATTGCCTTATCAAAATTTTCCTCTCTTAATTTTTTGAACCCAATCAATGCAGCAGAATCATGCGCATTAAAATGCCCGTTCCTGTCTGGCGGAACATTTAATAAAAGGTTTGCCCCTCTCCCAACAGATTTCAGATATAACCGGAATAATTCTTCCGGGGATTTTACTTTTTCATCTTCTTCCGCATGATAAAACCAGCCCGGCCT
>JAEWJV010000082.1 GCA_023386395.1 Bacteroidota bacterium | reverse complement strand
GGTTATGGCAAGCTGTGTAAAAAATGACGACCTGGTTTCGCCGCAGGAAGGCACCATTTATATGCCGCAGGCTTACCAGGACCGGGCTACTATGACAATATATAAAGTTGATTCAATACAGGGAATAACTTTTGGTGCGGCTTATTCAGGATTTAAATCTGCTTCATCTGATATTACAGTGGAATTCCAGGTAGATACCTCGCTTGTTACAGCATATAATGCAAACAACGCTGCCTATTTAGGATATAGTTATTATGCAATACCGGCAGATGCCTATACCATTACTTCCACCACCGGTATTATTCCGGCGGGCAAAACAAGCACCGATTCAATGCAGATAATGATTGACGGCAGTAAGTTGTCATTCGGCACGCGTTACCTGCTGCCTGTACGACTGGTTAGCACATCTTCAGGCACAATAGATTCATCTTTATCCATTGCTTATTTTAAGCTTGATACATTGTTGACCCGGTCGAGAGACCTTACATCAACCGGCACATTAACGGTGAGCGATGAAAATTCCGGTGGTGCAGATGCCGGTGAAGGTTCAAAAAAATTGGTGGATAATGATTATGGGACCAAGTTTTTATCATTCGATTATAATCCAAATTTCTGGACACAACTACACCTTTCTTCTGCCCAGAAATTGGATGCTTACACGCTTACATCCGGCAACGATGCACCGGAAAGAGACCCTAAAACCTGGCAGTTCCAGGGCTCTAATGACGGTGTAAACTGGACTACTTTGGATACGCGGACAAACGAAAGTTTTTCTGACAGGTTATTGACGCGCCGGTTTGATTTCAGTACAACTGAAGCCTATTCCTATTACAGGTTATACATCACCGAAAACGGCGGTTCTGACCTTATCCAGATAACAGAATGGAGATTGCTTCAGTATTATTAGCAGAGCTTTTACGCCCAAACAATAAGCAGTTTAGTTAAGTATTTAATAGGGTCAGCAGTCATACATCAACCCTGCCCTTTTTTATAAGAACTTTGTATGACAGGTTTTAGTATGAAACCGAACTTGATAAGACATTTTAACACACCAGGAATAAATAGGTGAGGTGCTATCCGGCAAATAAAAAATCAAAGGATATTTGAATGAAAAGAATATATATATTAATTGGTTTCATCATTACTGTTTCATCATTAATGGGGCAATCATATGATCCGGTAAAAGAAAATCCCAGGCAGAAAACAACATTTCAAACAGCACATATATGGATTCCGGAAATTGATGTGCGGGCTGATGCGGCTATTGTTTATGGTGTGAGTGAAAGAAACCAGGCGCCCTTTGAAGAACGTGTAAAATCATGGAGGGAAAGAGGCTACCAGGTTGATTTTATGACGGGCATTGCATGGGGACAATACTTCGATTATTTTCTGGGCAAATGGGATGGGCAAAATCATCTCGGCGTGGGCCAAGTAACCATAAAAGGTGATACCATCATGCATGGCCGTAACATGCCGTATGTGGTGCCGGTTCAGTCATTCATTGATTACATGAAAGAACGCGTAATTAAAAGGGTGATTGATGCAGGTATCACCAACATTTTTTTGGAAGAACCTGAATTCTGGGCGCGTGCCGGTTACAGCCAGCCATTTAAAGAAGAATGGAAAAAATATTATGGTTTTGACTGGCGCCCGCAGGATGCATCGCCGGAAAATACCTACCTCTCTAATAAATTAAAATACCATTTGTTTTATAATGCCATAGACCAGGTTTCGGCGTATGCAAAACAATATGGCAAAAGCAAAGGCAAAGAAGTGAAGGTATATATACCTACACATTCGCTGGTTAATTATTCATCCTGGCAAATAGTAAGCCCCGAAGCAAGCCTTGCATCATTGCCCGGCATTGATGGTTACATTGCGCAGGTGTGGACGGGCACTTCGCGGGAACCCGTTTATTTTAATGGTGAAAAAAAAGAGCGTGTTTTTGAAAATGCTTTCCTCGAATATGGTTCTATGCTTTCCATGACTGCGCCCACAAAAAGAAAGCTTTTCTTTTTAACTGACCCTATTGAAGACTGGCCGAGGGATTGGGCAGATTATAAAAAGAATTACCAGGCCACATTCACGGCGCAGATATTATATCCCACTGTTGATAATTACGAAGTGATGCCCTGGCCCGAAAGAATATACACACGCCCATATAAATTAGCTAACAGCGATTCTGCTGTGTTGATACCAAAATATTATTCAACGCAAATGCAGGTGATGATCGACGTGCTGAATAAAATGCCGTTATCACCCAACAAAATAAATGGCGTAAATGATATTGGCGTACTGATGAGCAATTCATTAATGTTTCAGCGTTTTCCCACGCATAACAGTTATGAAGACCCGCAGTTTTCTAATTTCTACGGTCAAACTTTACCGCTTGTTAAACGCGGTATTGCCGTGCAAACCGTGCATGCGGAAAACCTTGCTTATCCCGCTACGCTCAGCCAGATAAAAGTGCTGGTAATGAGTTACAGTAATATGAAACCTGATAAGCCTGAAGTGCACCAGCATATAGCAGACTGGGTGAAGAAAGGTGGTGTATTAATTTATGTTGGTAAAGATGATGACCCTTATCAATCTGTAATGGAATGGTGGAATACAAAAGGCAATCAATACAAAACACCGTCAGCACACTTGTTTAAGTTATTGCATATTGATCCATTGTCAGGCAAAGAAAAATTCACAGTTGGTAAGGGAACGGTGTACGTGATAAAAGAAAATCCAAAAGAATTTGTATTGAAGCAAAACAACGACACTGCTTATACGAATATTATTAAACAGGCTTATGAAGCGGATGCAAAAGCAGGAAAGCTTATAACAAAAAACAATTTTTATTTAGAGCGTGGCCCTTACGATATTATTTCGGTGATGAATGAAAACGCCGATGCAGAACCATATCATATCAACGGTCCTGTAATTGATCTGTTCGATCCAAAATTGCCGGTGCTTGCATCCAAAGATGTGCAGCCCGGCGAGCAATCTTTGTTATTTGATATCAATCGCATTGCAGATAAAAACAAGCCGCAGGTGCTGGCAGCAGCATCAAGAAATTATGATGAGAAGATTGAAGGAAGGGCGTATTCATTCATTGCAAAAAGCCCCGTTAATACAAACAATGTAATGCGCATTTTGTTGCCGGAGAATGCAAAGCAAATTATTGTTACGAACAATAAAGGCAAGGTTATAAACAACGTTCAATCTTCCTGGGATGAAAGTTCCAAAACATTATTTCTTCAATTTGACAACAATCCTGATGGTGTAAAAGTCCTGCTGAAGTGGTAACCCCAAATTTAAAAGCAAGCTATGGTAAAGAAGATTTTATTTATTGTTCTATGTTTTATTGCTGTGCAAACCTTTGGTCAAAGCCTGCCTAAAGATGCTGTTCCTGCTGAGTTGTATGGCGAATGGTACAATAAGAAAAATGGCGATTTGCTGTACGGGTTTTACAATAAAGCTGTTGTGTACCACGAACAGGTTTGGAAATATGCCGCCATTAAAAAGAATGGTAAGCAAGTGTTTATTGAAATATTTAATGATGGTGGGCAAAAGATTGCGCTGAATATTAAAATAAAAGAATCAACAATAGTAATCAACCCTTCTGATGGCGAATCAACCGTTTGTACAAATAAATTATCCGATTGTTATGTTACACACGACCTGCCGGAATTTACTGCGCCGGTTTTCAAAGAAGACTTTATATATTTTTCCGGGTTGATTGCCGATTATGATGGCGATGCAAAAGACTTCATTGTTACTTCGGATCAGTTATTTGAAGGTCAGCAGAAGCTTTATCTTGTCACCATTCAGCCGGATGGTTATTTTTCTGTTGCAATATCGCAAACAAACCCAACAGTCTTGCTCGCATTTACCCCTGTTCAACCAGTGTTTCCTTATGTAATACCGGGCAGCCATCTTTTTGTTATTATAAAACCTAATCATGAAATTGCTTTTAGCGGTAACGGTGCAGCATTGGCAAGAGAAGATCAATTTCTTAGGGAAACAAAGCAGGTTTACTTGTCCGACCCGGCGGATCATTTAGAGGATATTAAAGAAGCATCGCCTGAACAGTATAAAAAATATTTGCTGGCTGAGCAAAGAAAAGCAGATGCAGTGCTTGATTCTATTTATGCAACAAAAACAATTAGCCCAGGAATCTACCAGATGCATAAGCTGGATATAAAATATGCCACATATCAATACCTGCTTAGTTATAATATTTATATGAAACAAGCCAGTCAGCAATTTAAGCCTGTTGAAATGCCTGCTTCTTATTTTGATTTTTTACGCGGGTTGCAAGACGGCGAAACGGCTTCTATAGCGCAGTCATATCCGCGTTATTTAAGCGTTTTAAATGTAGATGATAACCTGAATCAATTGTTCGCGCCCATTTTTCACGATAAGCAATTTCAGGATTCCTTAAATCGTATAGGCGGTACAATTGAGTCCGTTGCATCGGTTTATCATTCTTTATATAATAAGTGGAAAGATGTTAATGAGCGGCAGGCGTCGTTGCTAAAAAGTATTTATGAAGAAAGAAATAATGACACGCAACTAAAAAGTATTATTAATGATAATCAAAAAGAAGTTGATGAAATCCTGAATAAATACAAGGATATTTCAATGTGTTATCTCCTGATCCCGGTATTTACAAAATATCTTAATGATTCTCTGGGCTGGCAACGTGGTGTAGCAACCGATTTGGTAATTCCTGCAAATATTGCCCGTAGGCTTATTAATGAAAATATCAAAATACCTGATGGGTATTTCGATGTGAAAGATGCTATGTTCACAGATTCTTTTGTTGCACGATATATGAAAAAGATGAATGATACGCATGTGCCCGCATCAACTACGCAAACCAAACAGCCAGACTTTGTAAATGACTGGTCGTACATAAGTAAGGAAGGAATTGTCTCAAATGATACGATTCATAAAAATGGGTATACGCTGATATTTATTAATAAATATCAAACCTTCCCGGATAGCACGAAGGCAAAAATGATCGATGCTTTCTTTAAAGTTTATCCTGAAGAAGTAGCCATATATAATCCCCTTGCTCCGAAGCATGTAACATTTGTGATCGATCCGGAATATACGGGTGTAGCGGCTTCCGGAGACAGCCTTACACGTTTCAATCCAAAATGGTACGAACAAAATCCGAATGATATAGATGTGGTTACACACGAAGTAATGCATATTGTGCAGGCATACAGGAACCATTCTCTGCCCTCGTGGGTTACGGAAGGCATCGCTGATTTTGTGCGTTATACATTGGGTGTAAACAATGCATCAGCGAACTGGTCGTTAACGCCGTTTAATGCCGGTCAGTCTTATACAAATAGTTATCGCATCACAGCACGTTTCTTTGTGTGGGTTGTAAATAAATATGATAAGGACTTTGTAAAAAAGCTTAATACAGCTATGCGTGATAATATTTATGACCACACTTTCTGGGAAAAAATAACCGGTAAATCAGTGGATGAATTGTGGTCGCAATATGCTGCAAGCCCGGCTATTCAGGAACTTAAATAAACCTGGTTTAAAGGAAAACTTTAAGACACGTGTCTTATTGGCTTCGCAGCAAACATTAATTTTTAACAGCTTCTTATTACAGGGAGCCCGTGTTAGAGCATATCATGCAATACAAATTTTTTTATACACTCAATTATTTTAATGAAGAGAATTTTTACCAGCCTCCTGTTACTCTTTGCATGTAAAGCGGCAACGGCGCAGGCAATTGATAATGCTACAAGCCTTGTTGATTATGTAAACCCGCTCATGGGCACACAATCAAATTTCCAGTTATCGAATGGCAACACTTACCCGGCGGTGGCCTTGCCATGGGGGATGAATTTCTGGACGCCTCAAACTGGGGAGAACGGTAATGGCTGGCAATACACGTATGATGCTATTAAAATAAGAGGTTTTAAGCAAACGCATCAGCCATCGCCGTGGATGAATGATTATGGTGTATTCAGTATTATGCCGGTTACGGGAAGTATTAAAGTTGACCAGGATAAAAGGGCAAGCTGGTTTTCACATAAAACAGAAGCGTCAACGCCTTATTACTATAAAGTTTATTTGGCAGATGCTGATGTTACCACTGAAATTGTTCCAACGGAACGCAGCGCACAATTCAGGTTTACATTTCCGGCGGGCGATAGTTCAACCATTGTAATTGATGCTTTTGATAAGGGTTCTTATATCAAAATAATCCCCGGTGAAAAAAAGATTATCGGCTATTCCACAAAATATGCAAGAGGGCCTTTAAAAAATTTCAGGAATTATTTTGTTATGTATGTTGATAAACCCATCACCATTGCACAAACCTATAATGACAGTGTTTTAAATAATGGCCTTGAAACAACAACCAATCATGCATTAGGTGTTGTTGGATTTAAAACAAACAAAGGTGAAGTGGTACATGCAAAAGTAGCATCATCATTCATAAGTTTTGAACAGGCTGAACTGAATTTAAAACGTGAACAGGACAATGATGATTTTAATACGCTCAAATCAAAAGCAAAAGATATATGGAATAAAACATTGAGCCGTATACAAATAAGTGGTGGCACTATTGATGAAACAAGAACATTCTATTCCTGCCTGTACCGCATGCTTTTCTTTCCAAATAAATTATATGAAATCAATAAAGACAACAAGATCGTTCATTGGAGCCCATACACCGGTGAAACCCTTGATGGCTATATGTTTGCCGGCACTGGTTTCTGGGATACATTCCGTGCATTATACCCTTTCTTAAATTTAATGTATCCGTCTATTGTAAAAGAAATGCAGGAAGGTTTGATTAATGATTATAGAGAAGGCGGATGGCTGCCTGAATGGAGCAGCCCCGGTTATGCTGCCGTAATGGTAGGTAATAACTCTGCGTCAGTTGTGGCCGAAGCTTATTTAAAAGGTTTACGTGGTTATGATATTGAAACTTTGTTTGAAGCGCTTGTGCATGGTGCCAATGCCGAAGGTCCGAGAGCTACCGGCAGAAGGGGCGTTGAATATTATAACACTTTAGGTTATGTGCCTTACGATGTGGGTATTAATGAAAATGCTGCAAGAACACTGGAATATGCTTACGATGATTTTTCTATTTATCAATTGGCAAAAGCCTTGAACAAGCCAGACTCTGTTGTTAATCTTTATAAGCAAAGAAGCATGAACTATAAGAATTTGTTTGATGCTTCATCAGGGTTGATGCGTGGCAAGAATAAAGATGGTTCTTTTCAATCGCCATTCAGCCCTTTTAAATGGGGCGATGCTTTCACCGAAGGCAATAGCTGGCATTATAGCTGGAGTGTTTTTCATGATGTGCAGGGATTGATTAATTTAATGGGCGGTGCAAAAAAGTTTACGCAAACTCTTGATTCCATCTTCTCTATGCCACCGGTTTTTGATGATAGTTATTACGGTGGCGTAATACATGAAATACGCGAAATGCAGATAGCCGGTATGGGCCAATATGCGCATGGCAACCAACCTATACAGCACATGATTTATTTATATAATTATGCAGGCGACCCCTGGAAAACACAGTATTGGGCCCGGGAAACCATGAACAAATTATATAAGGCCACACCTGATGGTTATTGCGGCGATGAAGACAATGGCCAGACTTCTGCGTGGTACGTGTTTTCAGCATTGGGCTTTTATCCTGTTTGCCCAACGAGTGCACAATATGTTATCGGCGCGCCCTTATTTAAGAAGGCAACATTGCATCTCGAAAATGGAAAAGATGTTGTAATTAATGCACCGGCCAACAGCGCTAAGAATATATATGTAAACAGCATTACATTAAATGGCAAACCTTATAATTACAACTGGTTTGATCATGCCACTTTAATGCAGGGCGCAACTATTAATTTTAATATGCAGGATGCCCCTGGAAAACAAAGGGGAACGCATAAAGAGAGCTTTCCGTTTTCGTTATCAAAAGAGAAGTAAAAAGATTATTCTTTATCTACTGAAAATATTTCTGATAGCTTTTTGTCCATGTCCTCAACCGTTGTATTGTCATACCTGGAATACCGGCCAATTATTATTCCATCCTTATCAATTAATATCTGTGCAGGTATAGGCATAAGGTTATATAATTTTCTCAATTCTCCCTTAAAACTTGCTTCCATACTATTGTCATGAGTTTTTAAAAACTCCATGTCACTGTTTGTAAAAGCAAGAATATTGTGGAATGATTGAATGCTGTCCTGTTTAATTGCTTTATGCCAGGCATCATATTTTGCATCACAGGAAACAACAATAATCTCTAAACCTTTGGAATGATATTGTTTATAAATGTTTTTAATATGCGGTGTTTGTTTTCTGCAAGGCACGCACCAGCTTGCCCAAAAATCAAGTAATACATATTTACCTTTAAAATCAGATAAACGAAGCAGCTTGCTATTCACATCTTGTCGTATAAAGTCAGGAGCTTCATGGTTTATTCCGGAATTAACTGCATACCAGATATTTTGTTTAAATGTTTGAAATGAATATGTTTTTTTTAAAGTAGTATCAAGATTGTCTAATAAATGCAAAATGGAGTCATTCGAAATCTCTACAAGGTTTAAATCTGAAATGGCTTTGGCTGCAATTATTGAACGTGGATTTTCTTTAGAGAAATTAATGTGTATGTCAGCTATTTTTTTGCTGTAAAAGTTGAGCGAATCTTTTTGTTTTTCAGATAAGTTTTCAGTGGATTTATTCTTAAGAGGATAAAACTTGCTGTACAATTTGTCAGTTTTTTCTGATAAAAGAAGCCAGTCATCATTTGTTTTGCTTCCGGTTAGTTTAGCATTTTTAAAATCATAGGCAACAAGAGAAATTTTCATTGTCGCAGGATCCATATAAAATCCTTTATAAGCATTTTGCCTACCGTCAATTGTTTGTTTATTATCAGTTATTGATGCCAATACGGGTTCTGATATAAACCCATTGAATTGAAATTGCCCATTCTGAATCCTGGCAGTTTCAACATTCCTTATTCCTGCGTCAAAATATTTAAGGTAAATTGTTCCTGTATCTTCTCCTTTAATTTCTCCTGATAAAGAATATTTTTTTAAAGGCTGGGCTTGTAAAGAGTGAGCTATAACAAGTGTAATGAATGTGAATAAAGATACTTTCATAGCAAGCTTTTTAGGAGTCAAAACTTCTATGATGCAATTTTTTTAATAATCCATAAG
>JAEWJV010000072.1 GCA_023386395.1 Bacteroidota bacterium | reverse complement strand
GAATAGGCGGTTATACTATGTATAAGTATTTCAAAAATAACAAACAAAAGACAGAAATTGATTACACTGCAACAAAGAGCTTTTTAGAAAAGCATGGAATAATAATAGATGCTAAACATTTTGATTTAATTGAGGCGGCGGAAAATGGAGATCAACTTGCAATGTGCGATTTGTTTGTTAGTTTTTTTGGAGGAGATAATGCAATTCCTGGCATTCCTAGAAATTATTTTTTGGCACGTTATTATATTGATATGCTTTTGGAAAAGAATGAAAGAAATAACGGCAAAGTAAAAGCTGGATTGCTAAAGAATAAAGGTTTGCTGGAGCGAAAATTTGAAAATTATGACCATGCAATAAATAACCTTTCTGATGCTGTTACTAACATGATTTGTTATATGCAACCTCAAGATTGGGACTTTGATCTATTCTATCACATTTGGGATGTTTACGATCTGGCGAAAAATGCCAAAAAAACCTAACAAACTCTTACTCAATTCTTATCGTATTCTTTATCCTTATCAATTTGTTTATCCGGCTGTTTAAATTTATCATCTTTATTTAGGTCTTTTCCTACTTCATTTTGTTCTTTCTTTTTTTGTTCTACATCCTGATCGATAGATGGACGCGGTTTATCTTGTTTATCCTTTTCATTTGAATTCATAAACTAACATTTTACATAAAATTAATTCAAAGATTTTTAAAAAGAATTTCAATGCAGTAACATTAATAAAATTTTTCCTTATAGCCCTATAAGGGGAGATGTCTGTTCCAAAAATATTACTGAAAAAAGAATTTAATAAACGCTTAAAAAATCTATGTCATTTTCCATTGCGAACTATGTGGAAAAATTTTATTAATACAGACAAGACCATATTAAACCAGCATGTTTTGATATGTAGAAAAGTCGTTGTAATATGCTTATAGCTTATGTTTCATAGATTTTTTAATATGAGATGATAAGCTCTGAACTGTTGATTATGCTAAGAATTACTGTAAACAAATCGGCTTCAGCAGCGAAAAAATATTATAGCGAATTGTACTATTCTGAAGGCCAATCAATTCAATCCTATTATTCTGAAAAAGATCAAAGTATTGGTACGTGGAATGGCAAAGCTGCATACAAATTAAATTTGAATGGCAAAATAAATAAAGAAGACTTTGCGTCATTATGTGACAATAAAATTCCTTGCACTAATGATCAATTAACCAAACGAAACAGTGTAGAAAGACGTGTAGGTTATGACTTTACTTTCAATGCCAGTAAATCGGTAAGTCTTGCATATACATTCGCTGATGATAACGAGAAGAAGCAAATATTACAGGCATTTAGAGATTCAGTTAAAGATGCAATGGATGAAGTTGAAAATGGAGTTCAAGCACGAGTAAGAAAGAATAAGGCAAATGAAAATAGAGAGACTGGAAATATAGTTTATGGCGAATTTATTCATTTCACCAGTCGTCCAGTCGATAATATTCCAGATCCTCATTTGCATGCTCACTGCTTTGTTTTTAATGCAACTTTTGATGAGGCTGAAGACAAATGGAAAGCTGTACAATTTGGACAGGTAAAACAAGATGCGCCATATTACGAAGCAGTATTTCATTCATCACTTGCCGAGAGACTAAATGGATTAGGTTATGAAATTGAAAAAACAAAGAACGGCTTTGAGATATCTGGAATTTCAAGAGAAACAATAGACAAATTTTCGCGCAGAACAGAAGAAATTGAGAATGTGGCGAAAGAATATAATATCACTGACAAGCAAAGAAAGTCGGATCTAGGTGTTAAAACAAGAGAAGATAAACGTAATTCGATTTCGGAAGAGCAGCAATATACTGCTTGGCAAGATAGATTAACTGAGCAAGAATTAATAAACTTAACAAACTTAAAAAAACCGTCGGTTGCTGATGAAAAGAAAAAAGATTTTTCAATGCTAGCAAAGGATGCCGTTGATTATTCGTTAGATCATCATCTTGAAAGAAAATCTGTTGCAACCGATAAAGAGATTCTTACTACAGCACTAAGATCATCATTTGGAGAAGTGAGGGTTAACGACGTAAAAAAAGCTTTTCAAAATAACCAAGAAATAATTTCTGTAAGTGAAAATAGTCAAACCTGGATAACAACTAAAGACGCTTTAAATGAAGAAAATGCTTTAATAACTAAAGCCTGTGAAAACAAAGGAAATTACAAACCTATAAATGATCATTATACGCCTTCAAATCCTCTCTTAAGTAAAGAACAACACAATGCAGTTCAACATGCATTAAATTCAATTGATGGAATCATCATAATGGCCGGTAAAGCTGGTACCGGTAAGACCACATTAATGAAAGAAGTGCAATCTGGCATTTATGCTGCAGGCAAAAATTTATATGCTTTTGCTCCATCTGCAGAAGCAAGCAGAATGGTACAACGTAAAGAAGGCTTTCAAAATGCCGAGACTTTAGCAACATTGTTTCAAAATAAAACATTACAAACAAAATTAAAAAACTCTGTAATATGGATTGATGAAGCTGGTATGTTATCAAATAAAGACATGAGTAAAGCAATCGATATTGCAAATGAACAAAACGCACGAATTATTCTCACTGGTGACATTAAACAACACAATAGTATTGAAAGAGGTGATGCGTTAAGAACACTACAAATAGAAGCAGGAATAACATCAATTCAAATAAGTAAAATACAACGCCAAAAATCTAAAACATATAAAGAGGCAGTATTTGCTTTGTCGCAATCTGATATAAATAAGGGCTTTAGAAAATTGGAAAAGATGGGGGCGATTACCGAAGTACAAAATACTGTTGATAGAGTTAATGCCATTGCTGAAGATTATTATACATCAACATATCAAAATACTAAAAAAGGTAAAAATGAGAATGAGGTATTGGTTGTGTCTCCGACACATCATGAAGGTGAAATGGTAACACAAAAAATTAGAGAGAAATTAAAGCAGCAAGGATTTTTAAATTCTGAAGAAAAAAGCTTTACCACATTCAAAAACCTACAATTGACTGCTGCTGAAAAAGTGAAAAAAGAAAATTATAATAATGACAAGTGGTTGATATTTCATCAAAATGTAAAGGGCTTTGCAGCAGGGTCAAAATATAAAATCGAAAATATCAGCGATAATAATTTCATACGCCTTTCAGACTCGTCTGGAGAACTTCGATCAATTAATATCGACCAGGCAGCAAATTTTAATGTATTTGAACAAAAGTCTATATCTATCGCCACTGGTGACAAGATTAGAATTACTGGTAATGGGAAGGCTAAGGATGGAAAGCACTTATTTAATGGTAACTTATATAAGGTTAGTGGCTTTGATAGACAAGGAAACATCAAACTATCCAATGGATCGACTATCTCAAAAGATTATGGATATATTTCATTAGGCTATGTTCTTACTTCACACGCAAGCCAGGGAAAAACTGTAGATAAAGTTATTATTTCACAAAGCTCAATGAGCTTTCGAGCATCATCAAAAGAACAATTTTATGTATCTGTTTCAAGAGGAAGAAAAGCTGTGTCAATATATACCGATGACAAGGTAGATTTATTGCATTCGATAAGTAAGTCAAATCAGAGAACTTCTGCTATAGAGCTTACAAGAAAGAAAATTCAAGATAGTGTAATTGAAATCAATAGGAATAACATACTGAAATCAATAAGGGAAAAGGCAACGATTGTTGTTGATAAACTTAAAATAACCATTAATAAAATGAATAATTATGAACTTCACAGATAAGCTTAAAGATCGACTTAAGGAAAAAAACGAAGAGCAGGTATTCGATAATGGTGAAAAGGAATTCAATGAAACTTTTGAAAAGTCTCCCTTTTATGGAATTGAACAAGTAAGAAACATGCCTTCTTGCATTGATTTTAGATTTAGAGAAAGTTATAAAGCAGTTCCGTATTCATTTATTTTAGAGATAAGCTATGATCCATCTGAAGGCATAGAGATAACCACTACCACAAAAAAAATACTAATAACCGGCAGAAATTTGAAATTGCTTTACAGCTATTTGACTTCATTTAGAGTGAGATTTATCCAGGAAAATATAGGCAATGATCTTACTGAAGAAAAAGCTTTATTTGTCAAGGATATAAAGATTGAGGAGTTGTAAATAAAGACTAGTCATCTGTAGTAACTTTAAATGGTGCTTCAGTAATATCTGCCTGATTGTAGAAAAGACTGGCTTTTTGCATTTCTATTTTCATGTTAAGATAAGTGTCCTGCATTCGAACCCATTTGAAATAAACATGATACCATTCATTAGCCCAGAACGATAAAGAAGTTACAAGTATAGGGAAACCTAAAAGTGGATGAATTAGAAATGAAATTATTCCTATCTTGAATAGATACTTTGGCTCTGAAATTCTCCAAATATATTCCTTTGAAAACCCAGGTCTTATTTTTTTATTCATTCTTACACTATCCCCCCTATATTCTAAAATTTGCCAAACTTTGCTCTTCTGTGCTTTTGCTTTAAAATGCTCATCCATTCCTTTTAATAATAGATTAAAAGCAAGTACTATATAAGCAATGCCACCAGGAACTAATATTATTGGATGAACTAAAAAGGTAATATATGAAAAAGGATAACCTTGCATTTGAGAAAGATAATAATAAGCTATCCCACACAATAAATATCCCCAAGTAATGTATATGGTTGCAGAACCAATAATACCATATATACTAAGAGCTCGTTGACCAATATTCTTTCTGAAAATTATCTTTGGGACATCTGACAGCAAGATAAAGCTTACAATGAAGAAAACCCATGTAAACAAGGGAGCAAGCATACTTTGAGATTTGGCTGCCTCAGAACCTAAACCAGGTAATAAATCCCATATTCCAGGAAGTTGTAATAGTTTCATTATTGTGATTATTAAAATTTTTGTTCAAAAACTGCTCTTATAAAGTTTGAGTCATTTGACCATTTTTTGCCTGTTACAAAAATTACAGCATCCACTTCAAAATTATTTTTCTCACCCCCACTCTTTAGAGTTGTGAATTCTCTTGGCTGAATTTGAGGAAGATATTGTGCCTGAAGACTTTTAGAGGCTGTAAAATTTAACGTAAACAAGCTATTAGTTGAACCGCGGCTGCTCATAAATGAAATTGTCTGACCTATAAGTTTACTCGCATATTCATTAGTTACTGCATCAGAGTTTGCGTGAAAAATCTTAGTGCTTAAATTACCCATTAGGCTATCAACCCTTGCTGTGGCATCACTGCCTGAACCCATTACCGCAAAATAATTTGAAATGTTTTGCGAAAGAAAAACTGTAGCGGTTCTCGAACTTCTGGCTGTAGTTAAAAAAATTTGATCATATGGATTCACAAAGTATTGTGCTTCGTCGCACCACAAAAAGACCGGATCAGGATAGGCAGTAACATTTCTTCTTTCTATCGCTTGTTGAAACATAAGCTTGAACACGCTTTGCGCTATTATTCCAGCTTCCAAGTATTCCTTAATTGGAAAATCCAGGACTAGGATCTTTCTTTGTTCATAAGTCCATTCCGGGAAAATATTCGTTCGTCCTGCAAAGTGTTTATATAGTATGCCAGATAGAAAGGGTTCAGCCAACCCCATAAAACTTTCGACAACAACGGATTTTGTCCTACTTCCCATAGTAGGCATTGATTCCGTAAAGTATTCTTGAACTAATTCAAAAGCATTATATATGTCTAAGGTATAATCATCATTACTAAAGTTTTTTAAATAAGCATTTAATATACACTTAAGGCAATAATGAGATTCTTTTGTAAGTTCAGGAATCTGCTCACCCCTTTCATTCTGAATGATTGCATCTGTAAGACTGTCCTTATTCACGTTTCCAGAGGAATTAATGACTCTTACCATATTTGAATAACTAAGATTTTCACCGGCCAATTTTAATAGTTCAATGACTCGGTTTAAACATCGCTTTAGGGCTGTATCCCAATATCGTTCTTCCTTAGTATCTCCTTCGCTGGCAATTCGATTACCCATGCGGTATATGTTCATGAAGATGTTTGTGATATTCTGAGTTTCACCAGCACCTTCCCCTTCCCTGCGCATCTCATAGTCTATTGGATTGAAAACTATGTCAGCTCCTTTAAACTCACCGGTTTCATGTTTTGCGCCTTTGCGAAACATGATTAAATCCTTATGTCGGCCGGTTTCTTGGCAATATTTTTTCCATAGATCAGCTTCATCATTTTTTGCACAAAGAACAATACCTCCCCAGCCTTCTTTCAGAAATTGTTTGGCAAGGGTTTTGCCAGAAGCTGAAGTTTTTCCGCTACCCGTACCGCCGATAATCGATGTGCCTTTCACAGCATCATCAATTGTCCAGACGTCTTGTATGTTTCCGCTAAGACGGATGAGAACTTTATTGAAATCTACCATAACAGTTGTTGAGATTTTGATTATCTTTCTATCGGGTTTAAAGTACTGCCTAAACTTCTGCTAATTTAATTAATTCAAAATTGTATGGGAATCTTTTTAGTCTACTTACCTGCTTTTATTATTGTTTTGATTGTGTTTCTTTCTTTTAGAAATAAATATTTAAGCAAGTATAAAATAAATAAGCGCTTAATTGATTTCGTTAACCCTCTAACCTCAACCGAACAAGCGAAAGTTCTTCCAGTTTCTATACAGCAAAAATTTGCAGTAACTACTGAGGAATTTGTCGAAAAAAATGATGAATTAAGCAATATAGAACAAGTAAATTCTCAACCTGTAAAAAATGTAGGCAGAGCAGTAGTGGCAGTTGAAAAAGCATTTTTGTATGAGTCAACAGATCTTACGACATCACCTCTTACTTATTACTTAAGCAAGGGTGACAGGATTGTCTATGATGCCACGGATAAAGGTTGTGCCAGGTGCAAGTATAAAACCACTCAAGGAGAAATTAAAGCAGCATGGGTATTATTATCTAATTTAAAAACAGACTAAAAGAAGCGAGGTTTAACCTTAGATGAATGCCCTTGAGAATCTGCAACAATCGCTCCACTATCTTTTGTCAATTGTATTGATGCTTGATCCAAAACATCATCAATTGATTTTAGTTTATTTTTTTCATCTACAGTAAGACCATGTTTAGAAAATGCTTCAAAAGTTTCTTGTAGAATTTTTCCTTCTTCATTTAAGGCAGGTTGTGATTCTTGCTTTGAATTGGTTTCATTAACTAACCCTTGAGATATAGTACTGACTACAGCTTCTGCCTTTGTCGAACTCAAAATTTCTTGCAGATTGAATCCGTCTTTCTTATTGCCCATAATTCCTCTGTTTTTAGTTGCTATCCCATTGTACTATAAAATGATTAATAAATCGTAAATAAAAAATGTTTTTTAGTAAACTATTGATATTGCGAAAATATTTTGCGATCTGCAAGCTTTAACGGTTTCAAAAAATCATTAAATTGGCTTTTTAATCTGCTACTCATGATAAAATATTTCTTTCACGACGGAGAAACCCAATCGGGGCCGTTTACTATTAGAGAATTGCACGAAGGTTCTTTAAGTGAGAAAACCTATGTGTGGTATGATGGACTTTCTAATTGGGTATCAATTAACGAGCTTGAAGATTTAAAACCTTACATTAAACCAAAGGATGCTACCCCTCCACCATTTCAAATTGCTACTGAAAACAAAACGATTGAGGATTTGAATGAGGACATACCGACAGCAAATGTATTGCAAACACCGCCATCATTCAATGTAGGTAATTCTGATGATAATAAGATTGTTGATAAAGTTTCGGAACAAGCGAAAGTAAAAACGCGGAAATTTTACTCATCAAATGCATATATTTTTTCAATTTTATTTGCAAATCCTTTAGCACTTGGCATATTCCATTCTCACAATCTTAAAGATGCAGGCGAAAAGGAATATAAAAATCCGCTTAATCTTGGAATAGTATTGATCGTAATTGAACTTATACTGGTTTTTATATTTAATTCAGCCGAAGAATATAATACTTTGAGCAGTCTTATCGGAGTGGTAAATTTTATTGCATGCATATTAATTTCCAATAAAGGAATTAAGGAACTAAGAGAGAAGCATGGTATTGAAATACGGCCTAAAAAAAATCCACTTCTGCATTACATAAATTCTTCAAGATGGATAATAATTACCATTGCTTGTTTTTTGGGTTTTATTGGATTTATGATTGTTGGCATCGGGATGTTTTCAAGTGATTCAAATTTATCATTCGCAAAAAACTCACCTGCAAATTCTCAGCCTGCCTTTGATACAAGTTTAATGCTTCAACGAATAGATTCAATAAAAACTTATGCTGCTTCTGGTGATAGTATTATTGAATTAATTGGAAACGAAAGTGGAAAAAAATTAATAAATCATTTGCAATACATGATAAGCAACTCCGAATTAATTCTTGCAGTAAATGAGCGCATAATGAATATGGACAATATTGCATCAATAGATTATAATCTACGTCAAAAAATTGATAAGTATTTTAAGCTTAGAATTCAATTATATAAGTTAGGAATAAAGAGTATGGAAGAATACTCTCATAGGTACGACAAAGAAATTGATTCAATTAACAATGAAATTGCTTTGGTAGCAAAAGATATCACTCAGCATTCCAAGTCGAACTAAGACGAAACAGGTTACATTATTAAATCTTTGAGACCTTAAGGCTGATAAGTAACCCATGCCTCATGCTCTATTTCCTGATATAATAAAGCAAGAGTAACATTACTCATAAATTATTCTTTTATATGAAATCGTCCCTTCAATATTAACGCTATCACCTTTTTCAGCCCTTTAGCAAAGTTGATCGCATCAGCATTAAAATACTAATACATCATGCCAAAGGGTTTCTTTGTTCTTCCACTCACTATATCTTGTGTTTATAAGGGAGAATATGAATAATGCAATAAATATTGATTTATGTGTTGCAATGAAACCATAGTTGAATAATCAAGTAAATGCTTATTTCAGTATTTCTGGAATTATTGATTGTAGTATTGCAATGATTAAATAATCTGCAAGAATGAAGATAGGAATCACAAATCTGAAAGGCGGTGTAGGCAAAACGACGGTATCTATCAACCTTGCAGTATGCCTTGCACATGCAGGAAATAAAGTTTGCATTGTTGATACAGATGTTAATCAGACATCGTTAAAATGGTATGGCGCAAGAGATAATAATCTGCCGGAAGTTTCTGTATTAGGCGCTATTGATGCAAAAGCATTAAATAAGGCGGTAGATAAACTGCATGAAACTTTTGACATTGTTATTATAGACGGAACCCCTTCCCTTTCTGAAATGACAACAAGAATAATAGTTGCAAGTGATCTGCTTATTATTCCGATTCGCCCTGGGGCAAATGATTTCAGAACGATGGATGAATTCCTAAGCCGTTATCAAACAGTAAAAGAGTTTAAAGAAAATATACCTGCTTATTTCTTGCTAAATGAATTTACAGACAGGATTAATGTTCATAAAACCATTCGTGATACTTTAATTGAACATTATCAATTTCCTGTTTTAGAAACTGTTATTAAAAGTAGGGCGGCTTATGTTGAAAGCTGTATGATGGGAACGGGTGTATTAGAACATTCAGATAATCTTGCAAAAGAAGAAATGCTAAAGCTTACCGAAGAAGTAATTGCTTTAGCCAGCGGAAGTTTATCAATCAAGAAAATAGCGTGAGGCTTTATGGCTAAACATTTAGACCCTAATAAATTGCTTATGAGCGTAAAGAAAGAAAATAATGCTGCTATTGCTGATAGCATAGTGAAGCGCATTCATGAAAAACCTGCTGATGAAAAAGAAAAGGTCGTTGAAGAAACTGCTAGAACAACTTTTGATTTTCCAAAAACTTTATACAAGCAAATTAAACTAAGAACCGTGGAATTAGATATGAGCATAAAGGATTATTTGGTTGGGCTTGCAAAAAAAGATTTAGGTATTCAATAAATATTGATTGCAGTAGTGCAGTAAATATTTAATTATTGTTTTAATGAACGCAGCACAAGCAAAGAAAATATCACTATATGACCTGCTTGCCAGTCTTGGACATCATCCTGATAAAACAAGCAGCAGGCATAATGATGTTTGGTATAGATCGCCATTCAGGAATGAGAAAACAGCAAGCTTCAAGATCAATATAAAAAACAATGTATGGTATGATCATGGTGAAGGGCAGGGCGGAAATATAATTGACTTTGTGATGAAGTATAAAAACTGCGGCTTTAATGATGCGCTTGTTTTTTTATCTGACAATTCAATTAAACCCACTTTAATCGCCCGCCCGGTGCCTGTTAATGATGCTGAAGCCACCCTGGATATATTTAATAACAAAAGCCCTCTCATACGCGAAATAAAGCCCGTTTATCACTACGCATTAAAGGAGTATATTAAGGAAAGAGGGATAATACCTTCTGTTGCTTTTAAATATTTAAAAGAGATCAATTATGAAGTAGGTGGCAAGAATTATTTTGCCCTAGGCTTTAAGAATAATTCTGATGGGTGGGAATTAAGAAGTTCAATTTTTAAGGGATGCATTGGTAATAAGGATATATCAATAATTGAAAGCAGTTCTGAAAAAGTAAGTGTATTTGAGGGGTTCATGGATTATCTAAGTTACTTGACCCTGCGAAATGGAGAAGAACTTAAAGGGGATGTAATAATTCTTAACTCTACCAGTATGAAGGGTAGGGCGGTTGAGCTGATGAAAGAAAAAAATTATCGTGTTATTGATACCTATATGGACAATGATAAAGGTGGTTTATCTGTGTACGATTTTATAGGCAAGGAGTTTTCAGCGGTAGAAATAAACTCAAAGAATGCTTTGTATATGCCTTATAAAGATTTTAATGATTATCTGAGAGCAAAACAGGTAAAATATATATCGTGAATTACTGCATAAAATATAAAAATTAATCTTTATCCTAAACTTGTATTAATCCCAACAATATCTATTAACAAGTACCATGCATTATTCAAAATATACTTTAAGAGCAGAATAAATAATCTATAGTTTATGAGGTTCATTAAGAACCTGATTGGTTGCAGATATATTCAAACTCTACTAGAGTAGTGATCTTTCAGTCATTGCAGGAACAAAATTCTTTCTGCTTGGAGAAGCATGAGGAATAGACAAGGCCTCTAACATTTCACCGTTTAGACCAAGAGAAAAGAAATTACACAAATCTAAAAGTGTTTCGTAAGGCTTTCTACATATTTCCTCATAAGAAACTTCAATAAAACGCTGAGGATTGTTTAGTGACAATCCGCCCATTCTGCTGAGTTTTATCATCCTATTGTATAGGTATCGTCTACTTTCAACATTTTCCCCTGCCCATTTATACCCTTTTTTATAAGACTGTTCTAAGGAAAACAAGACATCAGCTTTTTTTCTGACAATGTGGACAAAACGACTTTTTGGAAATAGAGTAGCCAGATAAGGTACAAGCGCTCCATACCAAGG
>JAEWJV010000037.1 GCA_023386395.1 Bacteroidota bacterium | reverse complement strand
CATTAAGCAAACTATCGGTTATCTTATACGGTTGCGGAACCCACCAGGTAAACATAGGGTCATAACCATAATAAAATTTATAAATGCTTTTTAATGCATCGCGCAAACCATTTATAGTGCCCACGGCGCGTTCACCCAAATAAAAAGAAATGGATGATTGTTTGGCTAATTGTTGCTGCAATAACTGGATTTGTTTACCCCAGTTATTCAAACCGGCTGCAAGGCTTTGTGCATCCGGTACGGCGCCGCGCCTGCGCAGTTTTTCATACGCGTAAATACTGTCGGCAAACGGGAACCATTGCTTTACAGAATCATATTCTTTTGCTTCCTTCTCAAGCTGGTATTGCTCTTCATGCAGGTCGCGGTTAAAAAGTATATAATCAGCTTTCGTGCCGGTGTTGAGTTTATCAAAATCAAGTTTACTTAATTTATCTATGTATTCATTAACGGTTGATAATAACCTTTGTCTCCGCTCCGGGGAATTTTCTATAACGTAAAAGCGTGCAAGACTGCGGTAGTCTGCATTGTATTGCACCATGATATCATTCACTTCACTTGTTTGCTGGTATAATGGCGGTTCCGGCTGAGGCTGTGCCAAAACTTGTGTAAGGCATATAGAAGCTAAGCAGCAGCATATAAAAGATTTTACAGGATAATTTTTCACGTGCATGATAGTTTTAATAAAGTGTGAATTTAAAAAATGAACAGGTTATGCAGGTTGGAATAATTTTCTCTTGATTATGATTGCCCGGTTATGGTTTACATTGAAGATGAATTTAGAAAAGTTATGGAATCAGTTGCAATAAAAAACTGAATAAGATATTTGATTATGTTTATGTAACAAAACATAACAGATTTCAAAGTTTAAAATGAAAGTAATGTATAAACACATGAAAGGATATTTAATTGTATTTGCAGTTATTAATTGCATTTGCTGCGCTGCACAAACCAGCAGTGATATGCGCAGCATCATGAACCATAATTTTAAAGATGCAGATGCACAATATACTAGTATGATGAAAAAATTGCCTGCCGGCATGCTCCCAAAAACATTTGAGAATGATACGTTACGCACAAGCAATTCGGGCTGGTGGTGCAGCGGCTTTTATCCTGGCAGCCTTTTCTATATTTATGAACAAACAAAAGATACTGCTTTAAACACCGAAGCCAGGCGTGCTTTAGGGTTACTTGAAAAAGAACAATTCAATACCTCCACGCATGATCTTGGTTTTATGATGTATTGCAGTTTTGGCAATGCATTGCGTTTAGATCCCGGCAACGAAGCTTATAAACAGGTATTGATTAACAGCGCCAAATCTTTGGCAAGCCGTTTCAATCCGAAAGTTGGTTGTATCAAATCATGGAACTCAAAACCATCGGATTTTTTGGTAATCATTGATAACATGATGAACCTTGAATTATTGTGCTGGGCTACCAAAGAAACCGGTGATTCTTCGTTTTATAAAATAGCCGTTACGCATGCCAACACGACAATGAAAAATCATTTCCGCGATGATTACAGTTCTTATCATGTATTGAATTATAATCCTGAAACAGGTGCGGTGCAACAGAAGAAAACAGGACAGGGTGCTGCCGACAGTTCAGCATGGGCGCGTGGGCAGGCATGGGGTTTATATGGTTATACGATGATGTACCGCGAAACAAAAGATCAAAAATATCTTGACCAGGCCAATTATATTGCGCATTTTATTTTAAACAATCCCGATCTTCCAAACGATAAAATTCCTTACTGGGATTTTGATGCGCCCGGCATTCCCAATGCACTGAGAGATGCATCGGCTGCTGCCATAACAGCTTCCGCTTTGCTTGAATTAAGCAGTTATGTTGATAAAGCTGATGCCAGGAATTATGTATCTGTTGCCAAAACAATTATCACTAATTTATCGTCACCGGAATATAAAGCAGCCATTGGTACAAACGGTGGCTTTATATTAAAACATTCTGTTGGCAACCTGCCAGGTAAATCTGAAGTGGATGTGCCGCTTACCTATGCTGATTATTATTTTTTGGAAGCGATGAAAAGATATAAGGAACTTAAGGCTTTTAAATAATTAAAACAGTTTTAGAAAGATAGTATAAACATGTGCAGGATAGTTTATATCATTTTATTGATAATGGTTTGCAGCAGCATAAAAGCGCAGCACAATAAAAACATGAGCGAAGGTTATAAACTCGTATGGGCTGATGAATTCAATAAAGATGGCGTTCCCGATTCAGCCAACTGGAATTATGAAAAAGGATTTGTGCGCAACGAAGAACATCAATGGTACCAGCCTGAAAATGCCTATTGCAAAAACGGTTATCTTATTCTTGAAGCAAGGAAAGAAAATAAACCTAATCCTAAATATATAGCAGGAAGTAAAGACTGGCGTACCAACAGGAAGAATATTGAATATACATCGGCCAGCATTATTACCCGGCATAAACAGCAGTGGTTACACGGCCGTTTTGAAATGCGTGGAAAAATAGATGTAAGCAAAGGTATGTGGCCCGCCTGGTGGATGCTTGGTGTAAACAAACCCTGGCCATCGAATGGCGAGATTGATATAATGGAATATTACCGCGACAGTTTACTGGCAAATATTGCCATTGGAACAGCTATCCCATACAAAGCTTACTGGTATAGCAAAAAGAAACCTGTTGATGCTGCATGGGCAGCACAGTTTCATATATGGCGTATGGACTGGGATTCAACAGCTATTGCTTTATATGTGGATGATATTTTAATGCTTAAAGTGCCAATGAACGATCTGGTGAACCAAGATGACAGCGGCTTCAACCCGTTTAAGCAACCGCAGTATATGTTGTTTGATTTTGCCATTGGTGGAATGAATGGCGGCGATCCATCACAAACAAATTTTCCTAAAAAGTTCGAAGTGGATTATGTAAGGGTTTACCGGAAAAATTAAGCGAAACTTTTATCTGTGCATCTGTGGCGAATAATTCCTGCCTGATTATTTTTAACCATCAGCAGAAGAAAGCACGCCGGCTATTGTTTTCTTATCATACCCAGGCTGTTTTATACAGCATGGGTATGACAAAATAGACTTACGTTAATATTAATTCACTCCATTCAGCTCAATATCAAAAATAAGATTGGAATTGGCCGGAATAGGCCCGTTGTCAGCACTTCCATAACCAAGCGAAGGCGGTATGTATAATGTAATTGAACCGCCTGTGCCGATGAGCGGCAAACCTTCCTGCCAGCCTGTTATAAGCCGGCCTAAATAAAAACTGGCATTTTCAGCAGCATCGAATTGTGTGCCGTTGGTTAATGTACCACTATAATTAATGGTAATTACATCACAAACACCAGGCTTTTTATCACCGGCAGCATGAATGATATAAAAGAAGCCTCTTGGGTCTTTGGTGGCAGTGATACTGTTATCATCAAGATAAGCCTGCAGTGCTGCAACTTCTGAATCCGGTGCAGTTATTGTAACAGTTGGACAGCTTTTATCGCTGTCTTTTTTGCAGGCAGCAAACATTATTACAAGCAGTATTGCAAGAAGATTTATTTTTCGCATAATTTTTTTTAAAGGCCGCAAATGTATATATTCATCATCAATTACGGCTAACCGATTATATTAGTTTTAACATGAAAATTTTATCTGCCCAACAAATTCATAACTGGGATGCTTATACTATTGCCAAAGAGCCAATAACATCTGTTGATTTAATGGAGCGTGCTGCTACAGCCTGTACAAACTATATGGTGCAGCAGGATTTATTTGGTAAATCTTTTAAAATATTTTGCGGCAAAGGCAACAATGGGGGAGATGGGCTTGCTATTGCAAGGCAGCTTCTGCAGCAGCATTTTAATGTAAACGTTTATATTATTGAGTTTGGTGCTGTTGGCACTGAAGACTTTCAAACCAACCTTCAGCGCCTGCATGAGCTTACCGCAAATATTCATTTTATACAGGGGAAGGATTTTTTTCCTGTTATCAACAAAAATGATGTGGTAATTGATGCGCTTTTTGGTTCCGGCCTCAACAGGCCGTTGAAAGATTTAAGCGCTGCGCTGGTGCAGCATATCAATCAATCAACAGCATTTGTTATAAGCATTGATGTGCCCAGCGGAATGTTTATTGATAAAAGCAGCGTTAACAATGCTGTGGTGCGGGCTAATGTTACGCTTACTTTTCAGCAATACAAGCTTTGTTTTCTTGTTGCTGAAAATGCAGAAAATACGGGTAAGCTGATCATACTCGATATTGGGTTATTACCCGGTTTCCTGGATGATATAGAAACTGATTTTCAAACTGCGGATGCCGCATCCATTCAGCAAATCTATAAGCCACGCAAACCTTTTTCGCACAAAGGCAGTTATGGTCATGCATTGATTATTGCAGGTAATACAGGAAAAATGGGCGCTGCTTTAATGGCGGCCCACGCCTGTTTAAGGGCAGGCGCCGGTTTAACCACTTTGAATATTCCTGCAGCCTTTTTAAATGCAGTGCATACGCATTTACCGGAAGCCATGTGCCAGTTAAGAGAAAACGGGTTAAGCTTTGAAAAGATAAATGCCGTTGGTATAGGCCCGGGGCTTGGTACAGAAGATGACAGCCTGCAATTGATTGAACAAACTTTAAGTGAATTTAAACTTCCCGCAATAATTGATGCGGATGCGCTCAATATTATCTCGACCCATAAAAGATTATTTAAATTAATCACAGCCGGTTCAATTCTCACACCCCATCCAAAAGAATTTGAGCGCCTGTTTGGCAAAGCTGAAAATGATTTTGAAAGAATTGATACAGCATTAAAGAAATCTGCGGAGCTTGATTGCGTTATTATTTTAAAAGGCACTTATACATTAATTGCCCAAAATGGAAAAGGCTGGTTTAATACAACCGGCAATGCAGGCTTGGCAAAAGGTGGCAGTGGCGACATTCTTACGGGTATTATTACCGCTTTGCTTGCACAAAAATACAGCCCTTTTGAAGCAGCATTAATGGGCGTTTATCTTCATGGCCTCGCCGCCGATATTGCCCTTGAAACACAATCTCAGGAAAGCATGATCGCTTCTGATGTGGTGAATTGCCTTGGAGCGGCTTTCGGTGCTTTGCTGGTAGGTTGACTGATTGAAAGAAGAAGCGGTTCACAGGTTAAGCCTGTTTCAAACAACATACTTCAAAATAATTTATAAATGTTATAGCAATTAACATTAAATCTTAAACAAAAGAAACAACAACCCGCAATAATAGCCTGTGAACTTGTGAATCATTAAACTTTAAAACATTAACCGTTATCGCCCTTCTTACTCCATTGCCCTTTATCTTCTTTCATAGTAAGGTTTTCTGAATTATTATTTTTCAATCCCGTATCAGCCTGGCCGGCCACATTGTTATCTGTGTCTTCTGCATTCCTGTTGGCATGGCTGCCGCTTGTATCCTGCCATGACCTTTCGCTTTGGTCAGAGCCGGTTTCGCTGCTCATGCCTGTTCCTTTACCTTTCCTGTAGTTTTCGCTATTATCTTCTGCATCACCATGTAAATCCTGCATCTTATTTTTCGCATCATTCAAATGCTGTGTTTCATTAACATCCTGTTCCGGCTTCTCTGCACTTTTTTTTTCGGATGGATTTATTTTCATACATAGAAATTTAATGATGAACAATACCGTAAATAAAACAAATAACAAGCCATTAGTTTTTAAAATGACTTTGGGGAGGTTTTTCATCTGCATCAGTAGCTAAAAATATTCCACAGATTCAAACTTCCTTGGGGTCTAACGGCGTTAACCTATTTTTGCAGACTTTAATATGAACAGCGTGGCAGAAAATACAAAAGAAACAACGAGCGATACCAACATAACTTCAAAAAAACAGGGAGCTGCCAACTCACTTCCAGGGGCCGGGAGCTTCAACCGTTATTTAATTACGGCTGCTTTGCCTTACGCAAACGGTCCCATCCATATTGGTCATCTGGCCGGCGTTTATTTACCGGCAGATATTTATGTAAGATATTTGCGCGCCCAAAAACGCGATGTGAAATTTGTAAGCGGCAGCGACGAACATGGCGTTCCCATTACTATTCGCGCCATGAAGGAAGGCGTATCGCCGCAGGAGATTGTAGATAAATATCATGCAATCATAAAAAGCAGCCTGGAGCAAATGGGCGTTTCGTTCGACATATATTCCCGTACTTCCAATCAAATTCATCATAAAACCTCGCAGGATTTCTTTCTTAATCTTTATGAAAAAAAATTGTTTGAAGAAAAAGAAAGCGAACAGTATTATGATGAAAAAGCAAAAACATTTTTAGCAGACCGTTATATCATTGGCACCTGCCCGGTATGCGGCAACCCCAATGCTTACGGCGACCAGTGTGAACGTTGCGGCTCTTCTTTAAGTCCCGAAATGCTCATCAATCCCCGCAGCGCTTTAAGTGATGCCACGCCGGTTAAAAAGAAAACCAAACACTGGTATTTTCCTTTGCAGGATTATGAAGCATTCCTGAAACAATGGATACTGGAAGATCATAAAGAATGGAAGAATAATGTATATGGCCAGTGCAAAAGCTGGCTGGACAACGGTCTTCAAAGCCGGGCGATGACACGCGACAGCAATTGGGGTATTAAAGTGCCTTTGCCCGATGCTGAGGGAAAGGTTTTATATGTTTGGTTTGATGCGCCGATTGGTTACATCAGCGCCACTAAAGAATTAACGCCCAACTGGGCAGATTATTGGTGCAAGGAAGATACAAGACTGATACATTTTATTGGCAAGGATAATATTGTTTTCCACTGTATCATTTTTCCTTCCATGCTGAAAGCACATGGCGAATTTGTTTTGCCCGATAATGTTCCCGCCAACGAATTTTTAAACATTGAAGGCGATAAAGTTTCTACATCGCGCAACTGGGCAGTTTGGGTGAATGAATATTTAGAAGATTTTAAAGGTTGTGAAGATGTGTTGCGTTATGTGCTTTGCAGCAATGCTCCCGAAACGAAGGACAATGATTTTACATGGAAAGATTTCCAGGAAAAAAACAATAATGAACTGGCCAGCATTTTTGGAAATTTTATAAACCGCACATTCGTGCTGATGCATAAATTATGCGGCGGTAAAGTTCCAAAATTTCATACAGATGTAATAGATGATTTAGATAGAAACCTTGTTGAAGAAATAAAAAATTCTAAATCTAAAGTTGAAAAAGCTGTAGAAGAATTTAAGTTTCGCGAAGCCTTGTTTGAAGTGATCGATCTGAGCCGCAAAGGCAATAAATACATGCAGGAAAAAGAGCCGTGGAAGAAAAAAATTGACAGTGGGGAATTGACAGTTGACAGAAAGCTCGTTGATAATTGCCTACATCTTTGTTTACAGCTTACGGCAAACCTTACAATACTCATCAATCCGTTTCTTCCATTTACTGCGCAAAAATTGTTGCACATGATGAAAGTTGTGGATAGAATTCTAGATTGGGAGAATGCAGGAAAAATTGATTTATTAAAAGTTGGTTACAGTTTACGTGCACCGGAAATCTTATTCAGAAAAATTGATGATAAAGAAATTGAAATGCAGATTGAAAAATTACAAAAAGGATTGGTAAAATCCGAATCAACAAATACGAAACCTGAAGAGAAAAAAGAGCTAACAGCGAACAGCGAACAGCTAAAGGCCCAAATTCAATACGATGATTTTGCAAAGCTCGACCTGCGTGCTGGCAAAATATTAAGCGCATCCAAAGTGGAAAAAGCTGATAAGCTTTTAAAGCTTGAAATTGATTTGGGCTTTGAAACACGTACGATTGTTTCGGGCATTGCTTTACATTTTAAACCGGAAGATATAGTTGGAAAACAGGTGGTAGTAGTGGCCAATCTTGCACCGCGTAAAATGCGGGGTATTGAAAGCAATGGCATGATACTGATGGCAGAAGATAAAACCGGCAAGCTCATCTTCGTTAATCCGGATGAAGAAACAGATGCGGGCAGCGGGGTGAGTTGAGCGGGTTATCCGGCGGTTTTTTGAAAAAGTACAAACCCTATCCTGAAAAATCAAGATACCATTTGTAAGCGTGCAAACTTGATAAAGCCCAATGTTGTACGCTTTGTTTTATTTCTGTCGTAACAAATTTTTCAAATTAATACTTCCACAATTGATTTCTTTTTCGTCCACTAACATTAATGAACCCCCTCGTCTGCCATCGTATCGTGAAATTCTATAAACAAGATTTTGCTCCTTTATACTAAGTCCTGCTCGAATTGGACCCATTGCTCCTTCATCAAAGAGAATTGCAACATAAAAACCACCCGATTCTTTTGGATTAATCGTTCTTTTTAAAGATGACGGCTTATCAATATTATTATCTAAAAAAGATTTTAAATCAGTTATACCATAGTCTGGCAACGGTTCTTTAGCAAGTGTCATTGTATCGGGAGGAAGCAATATTTTAAAGTATTTACCTGGTAAAGAAGGAACTTCATATTCTACAGGAAAGGCTATATTCAGTTCTAATGGATTTTCTGTTTCATTAGTTATTCGAGTCCAGAATAAAACTTTATTTTTTTTCTTACCATTAGGGTCAACGTATTGAATACCTCTTGACCAACGGTTTTGTATGATTAGACGCTTCCCCAAAGATAGTACAACTGCCGATTGTTATTCAGTCCGCCAGCCTTGCGGCAAACCTTTGGTTGGGCATTCGTCATTTGTCAAGCATAAGGATTAAACCATTTATATTCCTTTATATAGTTTATTAATTCAGGAATATACCAAGAGTCCGTTTGTTTGAATTTATTTAATAAACCAAGACTCTTTTCCCCATTGTGAAAAGCATATATTATTGCAGCATATTCTCGCAATGATAGTTCAATGTCTTTGGCTTTTATTATTTGCTCAAGGGATGTGTCACAATTGGGAATTGAAGATATTATTGCTTCAACTGACTGTCCAAGTGTTCCTCTTTGAATCATATTTTCCTCATCTATGAAGGAGAGTAATTTCAAAATTTCAGTCTTTGCAAATCTGTCTATTAATGTCTTTCCAAACGCTCTTGACTCTTGTGTAAAAGAATCTCTAAATGAAAAAATGTCTCCATGCCACGGTATGTGTGCTAGATAATAAATAAGCTTTCCAGGAATTTCCTCAACTGGCTTTGCTTTAAAAAAGTTTATAAACAACTCCCATACCTCATTCATGTATGCATACCTTTTGAAGAGGATATACATACCTAAGTAAAACTCATCGTCCTTGTCAGAACCAAATAGTGTCTTAGCAAACTCAAATGAAACATCTGGAATTTCGTTAAGCAAATGAGGTACAAATTGAGTAAAGAATGTGTTTTTATTTATTAACCTAGCTAAAGTTGGCTCAAATGAAATCACTGTGTCATTTGGATAATATTCCATATAACGCTTAATGTCTACCCAATACGCATTTTCAAATTCTGGAACATATACTATCCCAAACACAGGCATAGGATGCTTTGCCCAATATTCACAGTGTTTTTTTATCGGAATTTTACATTTATTAGATCTCTTGTCATAGTGTGACTTTCCTGATTTTATTTGAGCTGCAATGAATTTAGAAGTTGGTTTCTCGTCTTTAACGATTTCAATGATTGCGTCAATCCCTAGGTCATTTGTAGTGTCGATTTCTTGAAATATACAATTATGAGAGCGAACAATTCCTCTAACAAAGTCAAGTCCAATATTAGCAGTAGCATTTGTCCGAGGATACTTTAGCATATGTAATCTATCTTATGGTGACGCCCAACATGCTAATTTATGTTATATGCTACTGAATTTTCAAAAAAAACGTTGTTCAACATCAACACTTCAATGTTATACAAAATCAATTGTCGTTGGGACAATCCACCCCGTCATTTTTAAGTATAAATCCTATCCTAAAAATTTAGAATGCCATATGGAAAAGTTTTTAGCCTATCCTAAAAAATTGGGATAGGCCACAGAAAAGTTTTTGGCCTATCCTAAAAAATCAGGATGCCATCCGACAATTGAAAACACCAGTTCAATTATATATGCAGCCCATTTTCAAAACTGTAAAGTAAATCATTGATGTATGTTTGCATTTTGCATTAATTTCACCGCGCTAAAAAAGCTTCATAGCATTAATGCAGATGACGGTAGTGCGACGCAACCGTGCTCAATCACGGAACGGCAGCCTGCCACCAAAAAATAAAAACTATTATGGCTGAAAAAATTTTAATGCCGCGTTTAAGTGATACCATGACCGAAGGCGTGATTGCTGCCTGGCATAAAAACGTGGGCGATACTGTAAAGAAAGGCGATTTGCTGGCTGAAATTGAAACCGATAAGGCTACCATGGAACTGGAGAGTTATAAAGATGGTGTATTACTGCACCGGGGCGCTGAAGAAGGTGGCAAACTGCAGGTGAACGACCTGCTTGCAATTGTGGGTGATAAAGGTGAAGATGTAAGCGGTTTGATTGGCGGTAATGGAAAAGCTGCAAGCGACAAGCCACAGGCTGCAGGCAAAGAAGAAAAAGCTGAGGCTAAACAACCGGAGCCCAGCAACCAGCAACCTGAAACAAAAACACAGCCGGCGGCTGAAAAAGTGGATATTTCCAAAATGGATGAGGTGGTATTGATGCCGCGTTTAAGCGATACTATGACAGAAGGGGTAATTGCAAGCTGGCAGAAAAATGTGGGTGATGATGTAAAGAAAGGCGATATTCTGGCCGAGATTGAAACCGATAAGGCTACCATGGAACTGGAAAGCTATAAAGACGGCAAACTTTTATACCAGGGCGCCAAACAGGGAGAAAAAATTGCAGTGAATGACCTGCTGGCCATTATTGGCAAAGAAGGTTTTGATGTGAATAAAGTGGTGAATGCTGCAAAGGGTGGCGGTGGCAGCGCTGAAGCGGCGGCACCTGCTGAAACAAAAGAAGAAGCCACAGCATCCCAGCCTGAAAGCAAACAGGAAGCTGCTACGGAACAGGAGATTGTAAATGAAGGAAGAATACTGGCTTCCCCGCTTGCTAAAAAACTGGCGGAAGAAAAAGGCGTTGATCTTAAATATGTAAAAGGCAGCGGCGATAACGGCAGAATTACCAAGTCGGATATAGATAATTATCAGCCATCGGCTGCAGGCGCCACGCCACAAGCCACGGTTAGTGAACAGGAATTCCCTGCAAAAGCTGCACCTGCACAAACTGCGCCGGCCGCAGTTCAACCCTCAGTTAGCAGCCAACCATCAACTACAGCTTACGGCAAAGAGGAGTTTGAAGAAATACCTGTATCGCAAATGCGCAAAACCATTGCCCGCCGTTTGGCCGAAAGCAAATTCTCCGCGCCACATTTCTATCTTACCATGAGCATTGATATGGATGCCTGCGTTGCAGCGCGCAAACGTATCAACGATGTAAGCCCGGTTAAGATAAGCTTTAATGATATGGTATTAAAGGCGGTTGCCGTGGCATTAAAACAACATCCTAAAGTAAACAGCAGCTGGCTGGGTGATAAGATCCGTGTCAACAAGCACGTAAGTATCGGCGTTGCCGTTGCTGTAGATGAAGGTTTATTAGTGCCTGTTGTGCGTTTCGCTGACACCAAGCAATTAAGCCAGATAGCAACCGAAGTAAAAACATTAGCCGATAAAGCCAAGAATAAAAAACTGCAACCGGCAGAATGGGAGGGCAGCACCTTTACCATTTCTAACCTGGGCATGTTTGGCATTGAAGAATTTACCGCCATCATTAACCCGCCGGATGCCTGCATTCTTGCTGTGGGCGGTATTTCGCAAATACCGGTAGTAAAGAATGGCACCATAGTTCCCGGGAATGTGATGAAAGTAACCTTAAGTTGTGATCACCGCGTGGTGGACGGCGCTACAGGTGCAGCCTTCCTGCAAACGCTGAAGAGCCTGCTGGAAGAGCCGCTGCGGATGCTCGTATAATAATTTAAAAGTTTTATTATTTATAATAAGCCCCGCATGGCGGGGCTTTATTTTTTGCCTTACAAGGTACTTCCTTGTACTCTCATTAATGCCAAAGTGTACAGATGAGACCAGGCATTACTTGGAATATACCTAACAATAAACGCATGATCTTTCCCGGCTTAGGCTTATGTTTCCTGCACCCTGTATTTTTATAAAGAAGATGTGTACCTTACAGGCCTGTTACAAAACACCTGCATACATATGAAAAAGATCATTGCTGCCTGTTTGTTATCCTGTACTTGTTTTGCATCGCTTTCTTCCCAGCCGATAAATGAGGTAAAAAATAAGGATGTGCCTGTCGTAGATGATGCTGTAAAAACAAGGATCAATACTGTTTTAAAAAGCTTTGTTGACTCAGGTACTATTGCCGGAGTTTCAGCATTGATATATGAAAAAGGCGAGGAGGTATATTTTAATGCATTTGGCTATGCAAACCGTGAAGATAAAACTCCAATGGACAGGAATACTATTGTACGCATTTATTCAATGACAAAACCGCTTACCGGTGTGGCCTTGATGACCCTGTATGAAAAAGGCGCTTTTAAACTGGATGATCCCATTTCGAAATATGCGCCCGAATTTAAAAATATGCAGGTGTATAAAGGTGTGGATGCCGCCGGCAACCTTATACTGGAACCATCCAAACGGCCCGTAACGATTAGGGATGTTACCCGTCATACATCAGGTTTTGTCTACAGTTCAGAACTTCCCGGCATAGGTGAGCTGATCAAAAAAACTGATGCTATGAACCCGCAAAATACGCTGGCTGAGATGGCTGAAAAACTAGCGGGTTTGCCATTGTTGTTCCAACCGGGCGAAGAATGGGCGTACGGCACTTCAGTGGATGTGCAGGCTTACCTGGTGGAACGCATATCAGGAAAACCTTTCGATCAATACCTCCGGGAAACCATCCTGGGCCCGCTGCAAATGACAAATACCCGCTACATTGTGC
>JAEWJV010000618.1 GCA_023386395.1 Bacteroidota bacterium | reverse complement strand
TTTATGGCGAAGTTGCCATTGATACAATTGCTATCAGTTATATCAATCATAAGAACAATAAAAGCGATCATCCCATTTCGCCCTGCGGTATATGCAGGCAAAGCCTGATGGAATACCAGCAACGTGTAAAACATCCTATACGGGTAATACTCGCCGGTATAAAAGGTCAGGTTGTAATAATTGATGACGCTTCTTTTTTATTGCCCCTTAATTTTAATGGTGATGATATGTTGTAATGAAATGTTTACCCATCTATCATAGTATTAAAATTGTCGCGCAAGGCTGTTAAATCAGGTAATATAAAATGATCCGGTTTTAAAATTTCAATGGCTTGTATCAAAGCATTTACATGTTGCACTTCTATTTTTTTCTGATCAGGGCTGCCTATCATATCCCAAACCTTCCTGTAGCTTCCAATCACCTTTTTAGTATCAGGCATTTTGCTTTTTTCTGCTGAAGCTTTTAACATCCATAAACACAATTCTATGTTTGAAGTAATGATGCTATCCCAATAATCATTATGAACAATTACACTTTCAGGCATGCTGCTTTTCGTTTCTTTCAATAGCTTTATTATCGCTCCCGGTTCTTTTGCATCCCATGTTTCCAGGGCGGCCAGCACAAGTATATTTTTAAGCGAAGCCCAGTTTATATAAGCATTAATATTTTTCTCTTTTGACGCTTCAAATGCCAACAAGTAATTTTTATAGGCTGATGCAACAACCTGCTGCGCTTTTGTTTTATTGTTTTTACAGAAATAAATTCTTCTTTTAAAAGCGCTGCCTAACAGTATATATCTCTCAGCTGATGGATTCAAATGAATTAAAGCCTGGAGGTCTGCTATAGCCCTGTCAAATTCTTTCTGCACCGGGCCTGTTGGCAAGCCGCTGTCAATACGGGTTATTAAATGCTTGATCCTTATGTTACAATATTGCTCCGCTGCGGTAAATGAATATGATGCGTTTTCTGAATATAACAATGCTTCAAACTTTTTAATAGCTGCTTCATAATCGTTTAAAGCTTTATAAATGAAAGCTTCCATTTCTGTGATGCGCGGCGTTCTCAGCTCTTGTTTTTCCACTTCTTTTATAATTTGTGCAAGCTTGCTTTTAATGGCTTCCTTATTTACGTCGGGCGTGCCTAAGTCGCTCAGCAAATTATTAAGATCGGATTCTGCCTGTTCTGATATGATATAATTCTTTTCCGTGCTGCCACCGCCTCGTTCATTCAATTTATAAAAAGGATCGCCATAGGTTTGATAAGCGCCCCAGGTGTTTTTGTTCCTGTAATTATCATATATATTTTCCCTTGCAGCTTTTACAGCTTCACCAAAAGTTTTTCCCTGGAACATGCATTCATAAAACTTCATCGCGAATGTTAAGGCCGCTTCATCGTCAACAGCCCAGCCTGCAACAATAACAGCCTTTACACCATTATTAATTAATTGTGTACCGATATTAGCAGCCAGCTTAAACCGTTCCTGGAAAAGCGCTTCAGCCACGCCGCTTGTTTTACCAAGAAAGCAACAGTTAACAAATACCAGTTCAGGCGTAGTGCTCATTTGCGCTATTTCTGCAGTAGTAAGAAAACTGTTCTGGCCAATCACCATGCCTGAAGGTTTATCCGGGTCTTCATTAAAAACCCCGTGACCTGCCAGGTGAATGATCTTGTAGTCAGCACTTACCAGAGCAGGCACTATTGACCCTGCAGATTCATTAAGCAGCGTTCTTGCATTATAACCCTGGCCGGTTAATAACTTCGATACTTCATCCGCTTCTTTATAAGCGCCCGGTAATTGAGGAAAGAACCCTTTAAGATCAGGATCACCAACAACCAGCGCTGTACTTCCCGGAACCGAATCTATTACAAGCCTGCTGTTTGTAGTAACCAACTGGCGTATCATACCTGCATTTATACAAAGCGGTGTAGCGTCCTGGCTTTTATCCTGCAGCAGTTCCCATGGAAAGCCTGCGGTATATTCATCCAATACCCATATTATATTGCCATGTTTTTTTAAACGACTCTTAAAATCGTTTGGTATAAGCAGTTCAAAAATGGCCCGTGCTTTTTCGCCGGTCCAGTTATTATCAGTTGATATTTCTTTCATTAAACCATCTACAATGCCAGTACAGGTATAAACAGTTCGCAGGTCTTCCCTTGCCGCACTGGTTGATATGGAAAAACGCATGCCTGTTGTTTCACCCTTTTTATTTTCCTGCTTTGTTATAGTTATACGATTCCACCAGTCGTTGGTTTCATCAAGCAGCATTTGTTTTTTAGCGCCTGGTATTTTGTTTAAAGTGTTATTTGTGATAGTGATATTTAAAGTGCCGCCGGCTTCTTTACCCAGCCTGCGTATGGCATACATGCACCGCAAAGCCGTGTCTTCATACAGTTCCACAAATTCAACACATTCTATTTGTTTTGCTTTTTCTTTAAAGAGGCTGCTGATTTTTGTATTGGCATTGATGATGCCCTGTAAAATTGCGTCAACTGAATTTTCAACGGAGAGGCCGCCATACCCGCAGGCAATAATTAATGATGTAATGCCAAGGGGCTGCTTTACCTGGTAACCCGAATTAAGGTTTTGTTTATTGATGAGTTTTATAAGATATTTTTCAATGCTTAATTCTACAGACTTTGCAAGTTCAAAACCTGTGAGGCTGCCCGCTTCATCTAAACCAATAATAATGGCGCCGGGAAAACCACTGTTGCTGTAAGTAAGATGTATATCATGCGTTCCTATTTCGCCGGGATATAAACCCAGCTTGTGCTGTTGTGATAAAATGCCATTTAACAAACCATCAATACGGGCTTCCGCATATAACACACCATCATTTTTAAAATGACCTGCCAAAACAGGATAGGATGCATATTTAAGATCACCATGCGATACCAATACTTTTATGGGCAGGTCGCTTATACTGATGTTTTCATCTGATGAAGGCAGGCTTAATAGTGTATTGGCGAGCCCTTCAGGTGAAAGATCAAAATCGGTTGTTTCCGGTTTTCTGAATATTTTTTTATCACCTCTTATAACCGGCTTGTTTTTACTGATAAGATTGGTTTCGCCTTTTTCCAGTATCTCTTTTATAGCATTGAAAATAGCAGGCGTATTGGATAGAGCGCCATGTGAATAATTTACATAGTAAACCTTGCCCGTTTCGATCATAGGTTTCGGAATACCCGATTCCCATGTTACGCTTTGATCACCTTCGCCTGTGCAGTAAAAAACCAGCTCTTTGCCACGAATAGTTTCTTCAATACTATAACCGCAAGGTGTTTGTTTATCATGACCGGCTATATAAACGGCGTTGCTGTAATCAATATCTTTTGATGCTTTTAAAATGGCATCACGGTATTCTTGAAAGTCCGATAATAATGCTTCGTTTTCTTCTCCGGCCACCGGCCAGTTATTATCACCAAAGGCATCACACATTTTTTTCCAAATACTGATGTTTGCAAAGTCGTTTTCCTTATCGATGTTAAAAGGTAAAAGGCTGAGTATGCCGGGAAAAGTGGCAAACATTTTAATCAGTTTCTTTTTGGAATGAACAATATCAATCTTGCTCAGTTTATTAATGATATCATCTTCGCCAAAAAGCACCGTATTAATGCGAAATGAACCGCCCAGCGGTGAACCGAGGAATAATAATTTAAAATCTTTAGTTGCATTTAGCTTCTCCCATGTGTCAGGATGAAAAACCATGAAATCCCGCACCAGCACGCCACCCATTGAATGGCCTACAATTTTAATAGGCTGGTTAAGTTTTAATAAACTGATGATCTTCTCATTAAATTTTGCTGCAGATTCTTTCAGCGATAAACGCCAGTCGAACGCAAACGTTACCACGTCATATTTATCCGCGAGTGCATCGCCAAGTTTTTTATACGATGTTTTAATAATGGAAGAAGTGGATATATCATTATTATTTAAAGAAAGGTTGTTTAAGCCACCGGTAAGAAATTTAAAATAATTGATCCATAAAAGGCCATTGTTATTAGCTAAAGAAGAGCCCATTATGC
>JAEWJV010000611.1 GCA_023386395.1 Bacteroidota bacterium | reverse complement strand
AAAGCACGGCCACATACATACCCGATTGAGCGCCCTGGAAAAAACCCTGCCGGCGTATATCTTCAAAAAGACGGTGCACATTCAGCGGGCTTTTTCCTCTTAAACGCATGCCGAAATTCTTTACAAGATAATAGGTGCCGGGTATGGCATCAACGCCTTCGCCGCAACCCCATATATCCTGGTTTGTATAGATTTTCACAAACAGGCTGCCGCGTATATAGCCGCATTTTACATCTGTGATTTTTAAATCAGATGGCGGCGAATACATGGGCGTTCTGTCAATAGCTTCCTGGTATGTTTTGCCAAAACCGGATAAAGGGGCTAATGGGGCAATGGCGGCAGCAATAGCTGTTTTGGATAAAAATGACCTCCTTGAATTACTCATTCTTTTAGATGTTTTAGATTGGTTACACAGAGAATAATAAAACAATCGTTTCCTATGTGCTAAAAATGGTTTCGTTGTTACAAATGTATTTGTTTTGATCCATTATGCAATCGGTTGCTTAAGCAGACCCTAATTCTTTTAATCTTGTATCCATTCACCAAGATTCACAAAATCCAACCGCTCAAATATCAGGGTAACTGCCGGTGCTAAAACTTTTTTAGCTACTGCCATTAGTACAAATGGCACGGCAAAACAATACGTAATTCTGAAAATTGAAGATAGCAACAAATTTTAAATGAGTGAAGGTTTGGGTATCTCAACAGTATTATTTTTTATAAATGCAATATCGCTTTCACTGCAAGCATACCAAACACAACGAAAGCTTTAGTTATTGCGTATGGCATTTTATTATTCCTCGAAAAAAAACTACAACTTTTGGAAAGTTCTAAACTTTACAAAAATCTATTCATTGTATACCTGCATTTTCCCCGGCTTCATCTTGATTATACCTCTTTTTACCGCCTTATGCTTTTGCATGAAAACGGATAAAATAACTTTATGTATGTTCTGACAACAATAAAGTTTAATTAGTAAACAATAAAAAACTTTTATTATGAAAACAATACAATTTATAACCGGTTTATTACTGGTGCTTGTAGCGGGCGTATTCTGGGGCACATGGTTTTCTTTAAGCAGGACAATGCATGAACTGCCGGCAGCAATGTTTCTTACTATAGGAAAAGAAATTATGGCAAATGTTGCGCTTACCATGAGTATCATTATGACGGCATCTGTTCTTTGTTTATTGATTTTACTTATTGGTTCATGGAAAACAAGAAGCCTTTATTTCTATTGTGTGCTTGCAGCATTAGTTCTGTTTATCACAGCGTTCATCATAACTGTTGGCATTGAAGTGCCCATAGATAATCAAATAAGAACATGGACGGTTGCTGCGATGCCTGCTGACTGGCAGGGTATTCGCGACAGGTGGGAATATTATCATACGATCAGAACGTTTGCTTCGCTTTCAGCCGTGGCATTTTTTCTGATAGCGCTGCTAAACCGTAAACAGGTGGTTTAACCGGCAGGCAACTTTAAAAAAAATTAAAAACTTTCCAAAAGCATATTTACTACAAGCCCACCTGTAAACCCACATTAAACACACGCTGGTTTAAGTAAGCATCACCAACGGTATTGGTGGCTACTTCAGGATCCTGCTGGTACAGTTTAAAATTAGTCCACGTTAAAAGATTATAACCGCTGAAATAAAACCTGGCATTATTAATTTTTAAAGGCAGCCATTTTTTGGGAAACTGGTAACCAACATCCACAGATTTCATGCGCACATACATGGCATTTACCAGCCAGAAATCTGACGGATAAGCCGTAGGGCTGCTCTCATACGACGCACTGCTGCTCAGCCTCGGGAACTTTGCATTGACTGCATTTGCTTCCGTCCATCTTGATTCATGCACCGGCTGCCACTGGCTTTGAAAAGGTTGAATACCGATGCCTGTAACCTGGAAGCTGTAATCAAATGCGCCCTGGAACAGTATACTTAAATCAAACCCTTTATAATGAAAACCGAATGTTATACCCGCATTTAAACTCGGGATATTTGGTTTGCCAATTGGTCCCTGGTCGCGTTCATCAATTACACCATCGTTATTCAGGTCTTTATATTTAAGATCGCCGGGGTTAATGGAAGAAGGATCAATATTCGGCTTGGCACTTTTGTCAATGTCTTCCTGGCTTTCATAAAAACCAATAGCGGTATAACCAAATGGCTGGCCAATAGGATGGCCCGTTCTTGCCAGCCATGGGTAAGTCTGGTTCGGCTCATCCTGATAAATGATTTTATTTTTCGCATAATTGATAACGCCTGTTATATCATACCCAACATTGCCCACCTTATCCTGGAATTTAATTAACCCTTCAAACCCGCGGTTGCGCACACTGGCAAGATTGGCCCTGGCCAAACCCACACCTATCATGGAAGGAACGGAGCCTGGAAACCACAACTGATCATACCTGTATTCATTAAACACATCAAACTGCATAGATATTTTATCATGCAGCATATTGATGTCAAGACCAATATCAGCTTTTCTTGATTTTTCCCAGGTAACATTGGGATTGCCAAGGCTGCCTTCATACAAACCCGAAGTAGGGTTGCTGTTTGTACCAAAATAATAATTGGGAAACGGCTGCCTTAAATACACCTGTTGATATAAATAACGGTTATCAATCACCGCATCAGAACCTACCAAACCATAAGAGCCACGCAGCTTAAACAACTGAAAAATAGGGAAAGCATTTTTAAAGAAGTCTTCCTGCGCCAGGTTCCAGCCTATACTGCCGGCAGGAAATATACCATAGCGGTGGCCTGCCGCAAAACGGTCGGAACCGTTATAGGCTGCGTTAAAATCTACTATATATTTTTGTTTAAGATCGTAATGAAGGCTTAACGTGGTGCCGCGCAGTTACTGCGCTACTCCCAGTGTGCCGCCACTTTTTGTAACATAGCTTTCCTGATTAAACAAGGCA
>JAEWJV010000575.1 GCA_023386395.1 Bacteroidota bacterium | reverse complement strand
CCATGCGAATAACTGGTTACGTGATCTGAGAGCAAGGCCATGCCATAATTGCCATCACCATCGGTTACATCAACCCAGTTAAAAACAACATTGTTTTTAATGCTGTCCCAGCGATTGTAAAAAGTATTGGATAATTTGCTTTCGGTTACATCAAGCGGCGCATCTTTATATAATTTTTGATTTTTTAAACTTAATGGGAATGCGGTGAGCAATTTACTGCTATCGTTATAAAAAGCTTTGTGGCGGTCAGCAGCATAATAGCCGCCCGACTGCCTGTAATCTTCACCAATACCAATACCTTTTTTATAATCAATATACAGGTGCACATCAATACGCTTTTGACCCTGCGTTAAAGTAATGGTTTGAATAAAATCATTTCCGCTTATGGTTCCTGCAACCTGCAGTTTTATTTGCAAGGGCCCGTTTTCAGCAACAGTAATTTTTACAGGGTCATCGCTGCTTTTTGCATAGCCGCCATTATTATAGAAATGCCCGCGAAAAACATTAAAATCATTTGCATCTTCGGCAACAAAATCTTTATTGTCAAGATTTTTTGCAATGAGTTGCTTGATGTTGCCACGCTTTGCATCAATTACCAATTTGTACAAATCAGATTCCATTACAAAATTTCCTCTGCTATCGTTTGTAATAACAGCGCCAGCCGAAGCTGCCTGTTTTGGGACATTTATTAAAGTATAATTATGATAACCAAAAGCCGGTATGCCGGCCTCGAACAGTAAAGTTTTCGATGAATCTTTATTGTAAATAAGTTGCGATGGGATCGCTTTGCCATTTTGCGATATTCCTTCTGCCGGTGAGTTATCATCAAGGTTTACAGTAATCACCTCGTTCCTGTTAATAGCTGTTGTATTGAATGCAATAATATTTTGCGTGTTATTACCTGCTGTCTGTGGTGCTAATGCTTTTAATGATTGCTGAATAATATTGTTGCTTATTGAATCGGTGAAGCCCGTCCAGTGCTTCACATGATCAGCCCAGGTTTTTCCATTATGCATGTTATAAGGCACAATCCAGCAATCGTGATGTTGTGCCAATAACAATGTTCTCCAGGCTTCATCAAATTGCGTTTCAGGATATGGAAGGCCTGCATATAATTTTGCCATCGCGGCTGTTTTTTCAGCCATTGTTATTTTATTTTCGGCCGCACGAACTTCCTGTGCAATGCGCTGTAAAACCTGAGCACCCCAAACGAGGCTTACCTGTATATCTTCCTGCGAAAGGCGCCAGCTCTCCCTGCTTTTTTTATTTTCTATCAGCCTGAAATAATTGCGCCAGGTGGTGTATTTTGTAGCGGAAGATTTGTGGCCGTCGAGCCAGGGCCCGTTTTTCCAGCCGGCGTCCTGCAGGCACATGCCAACAGGATATTGTATGCCCTGTTTGAATGCAGCATTAATGTAAGTGTCTGAATTATTCCATGCTGTTGTTTGCCAGGTTGATCTTCTTTGCAAATCTTCCGAAGCATAACGCGGAACGGTTAATATACTTGTTCCGTCAGGCCCGATCCAGTTCAATGATTCGCCGCCATAAGCCCTTACATAACCACCCCAGCAGGTGTTAGGATTCTTAAGCGAAACATATTTAAACCCGAATGATTTTAATATGCCGGGCAATGCACTTGTAAAACATGGCTCTTCCGATGAATAGGTTGTGAATTGAATAGCCGGAAAATGTTGCTTTAACTTTCGCATTCCATACTGAAATTGCCTGATAATGCTTTCTTCAGAAATATTGTATAAATAGCCCTGGCCGTAAGATGGGTTTACATATTCAACAGGCGCATTGTAAGACGAATCATTAATTAGTTTTTTTATAGCTGCATAGCCGGCAGGATCTTTCAATTCAATTGTATCCCAGCTTTCCGGTTCAATTTCCAGGTTTACTTTCCAGTTTTTATGGATGCTTAAGCTGTCTGCAATAAACTTCGTTACCCATAAAGGATAATGGCCGTAAATGCCGCCGTGATAACCGTCAACAAAATAATTTGTTTGCGCAGTGAGCGGTTGACACGCGGCTAAAGCAATTGAAAAAAATAAAGAAAGGGCAGTTATTCTTTTCACAGAGGCCTTAGTTTAAAAAAGGGGCAGGAATGCCCCCTTGGATTTTACGACTACTTGTGTATGAGACAAAAAAAGTATGGTTGATATGTGTAACAATTCTAATAGTTATTGGGATTAATAAATCTCTGCAAAACCACTCTTTCTCATTTACGTTTAACAGCTATAAGTAACCTTAAAAACCGTTTCCCGCTATTCATAAAATTTATTTCGCAGCTCCTGGTAAAAATTGTTTAACCGGTAATTATTTATAAGATCAGAATTGGTTCGATGATCCTGTTTTATAGTAAGAGACTTTACCGGGTTTTTAAAAAAAGATTTACAGATTATGTAAAAAAATTTTTTTCTGCATCTGTTGTTGAAACAATTGTATGAAAAAAAATATAACTACCCTTCTGCTGCTTATAACCTTCCTTAATATTTATGCAGCAGACGAAAAAAACGAAGTGCAGGCAAACCTTACATCGGTTACTGTTTACAGG
>JAEWJV010000572.1 GCA_023386395.1 Bacteroidota bacterium | reverse complement strand
GCACGGAACAGTTTAAACAATGGGGTGTTTTGTTTGGCGATAAACTGCCGCAAAAAAGAATCCTCTTAAAAAGAAAACCAAAAGCGCCGGTAAAAAAATAAGATCACTTCTTTTTCTTTAATCTTTTTTCAACAGTTGCTTTTCGCTTCTTCCATTCGGGGATTGGTGCAGGTTCATATAATTCTTTACCGCGGCTGTTAGTTAAACCCAGGCTTTTATTCAACCGTTGGCTTAATCTTTTAATACTTGCCTTTACACGTTTTTGCGCAGATTGATTTTTACGGTATTCATCAAAATGCTTAAGCCCTTTATTAATTATCTCAAGCTCGTCTTTATATCTTTTTTGTTTACGGTAAATAACCATCAGCCTTTTATAAACCGCAGCATTAAAGGCTTTTAACTGAATTTGCTTTTTATAAATCTTTTCAGCCAGGGCAAGATCATCATTCTTTTCAGCGCCGGCTGCCTGTTGCAACGGCGTTTGCTTTTCATCAATCACTGCATCGTTATGTTGCATGGCAACAACCTTTGCTGTGGATGGCTTTTTATTTTGTTTTTTACGGGGTGCCATTTTGTAAATAACAGCTTACGCTGTTGATTAATTTTTATTTTGACAGCCGGCAATTGAACAGGTGGCATCACGGTTGTGTCACTCCCTTGTACCACATAACTTTATTCAACAAAAAGATTCATGTTTGTTTTGCAACACCATACATTCATTTAAAAATATTCAGATCAAACAAACGCTCCCTTACAATCAACCGTTCTTCTCTCTTCGCTGCTTTGTATGGACAGCTCAATTACGCGGATAATATTTCTTGCATGTGCGGCCGTTACATCTAATGGTTTATTGTTCACAATAGCATCATATACATTGCGGTAAAAATCCCTGTAGTCGCCTTTCTCACTTTGCACCTTTCCTGAAAAATTTACACCATTTATTTCAGTAACCAAATTTCCCCAAACACTTTCGGGCTCTATGCCCCAGTCGCTTTTTGTATGCGCTGTTAAGCCTGCCTTTAAAGCTACTTCCTGCACATCCAAACCATATTTTACAAAACTGCCTTTCTCACCCAAAATAATATACCGCGGTAAAGGTTGGCTCACCAGCATGCCCGCTTTCAGGGTTACTTTCAGGCCTGGATAATGTAATATCACCTCAAAATTGTCTGTGGCTTGGGTGCCTTTACGCTGCACCCGCACATCAGCCGTTATTGCTTCAGGCATGCCAAACAATAACAATGGCTGGTCAATTAAGTGCGCACCGAGATCATATAAAATACCGGCCCCGGGCTCATCTTTTTCACGCCAGGCGCCGGGCTTTAAATAATTTCTGAAACGGTCGTAATGGCTTTCAAACTCCACGAGCCTGCCCAGCAGCTGGCCATCCAGTATTTTTTTTATTGTTCTGAAATCACTGTCGTAACGGCGGTTATGATATACAGATAATATGCGGTTTTGTTCTTTGGCAATCTTAATAAGGTCATCTGCATCGGCTGATGTAATGGTGATCGGCTTATCAAGCACCACGTGCTTGCCTGCCAGCAAGGCCTGTTTGGCCAGCGGGTGATGATAGACATTAGGCGTTGTTATTACTACCAGTTCAATAGTTGGATCGTTGATAATATCATCCGTGTTATCTTTTATTGCAGCATTGGGGTAGCGTTCCTTCGCAATGGCAACTTCACTGTCCTTCCTTGCCCTTATGCTGCTGATATTATAGCCTTCCGTAGTTGAAATAACGGGTGCGTGAAAAGTGTTGCCACCAACACCAAAACCTATGATGCCTGTATTAATAATCTTTTCCAATGATAAATTGTTTTACGATGAATAAGTGTGCTTCAAACTTTCAGGGACGAAGTTGCAAAAAATAAATTCAAAATGTTAACCGATAATCACTGCTGCTTTTTTAAAGTAAGCCTATAAGCAAACAGGCTTATAAATAAAACGGAAGATAGCAGCAGGTGAACAGGCTGTATAAAAGCAGGGATATTTAAAGACGCCATTAAAAACCCGGCTGCAGCTGTCAGTAAAACAGTGAGCAGCAGGAACAGTGCTTTCTTTTGCAATGCTGCGTGTGATAAAGAGCGCCAGAATATAAATATCACCAGCAGCGAGGTTGCTACTGCAACAATCCTGTGCACATCAAATATGGTATTCAGTTGTGCCAGCCAGGTATCACGTTGTTCGTAATTCAAGGCCTTGGATATTTCATCCACCTGCTCCCGCACATCGGTGCCAATAATTATCTGCAGCAAAAGCACTATTAATGCTGTTGTAGTTAATATAGCCAGCCCTTTATCGTGAATTGGTTTATTGTTATCCAGTTTATGCAGTATGAGCACCGGTATCAGGGCAAGAAATAATGCCCCCAGCATGTGAAGCGTAATTTTTACAACTGCCAGGTTAGTATCTACTACCAGTTTACCCAGCCATGCTTCAAAAAGAGTACCCACTAAGAAGAGGCATGACAGCCAACATATAGATTGCCTTGAGCTGAAAAATTTTTTAAAGGTCCAGCCCACATGAACCACCAGCAAAATACCCAGTGCGCCGGTAATGAGCCTGTTAATATATTCCACCCAGGCATGCACCGGGTTATATTCCATATCTATATCCTGCTTGTCAAGGTATTTCCGGTAATCCGGCGGAAGGTCGTTAACGCTGGAAGGCGGTATAAGTCGCCCGTAACAATGCGGCCAGTCGGGACAACCCATGCCGCTCTGCGTGGTGCGCACTACGCTGCCGGCAATTATGACAAGGAAAACAAAAAGCAGAATAAATTTTGTATATTTTATATAAGCATTCATCAGTTTAAAGCACGCAAAAATAAATGCTTAAAGCTTTGCAAACAGGTTAAATAAAAAATCGCATTAAATTCTCTCCGGGCAAATAAAATATAGAAGATGCAAGTAAACCCGTTAATGCGGGTAATAGAACTTTGGTTCTTTATGGAGCTGGAAAGAAATTTTGAGCAGAAAAGTATAAAAACCGTCTTTTTTGTTGGGGTTGCCGCGATAACCGTAAAACTTGTAATCGTTATTTGGAATTTCATCGGCCCTGTACGAAAGTGAGGCCGCCTCCTGCCCGTGAGTTATGAGCAATTGTGCCGTGTCAGGGTATTGGTGAATGCTCACATCATCCATATAATCGGTTAATGTTTTCCTGAAATTAAATTCCCCGCTAAGCATGATTTTATTGGAGAGCGCATATTTAATGCCCACGCCCATTGGAAAAGAAACCGACCATAAGGCATAAGGCGAAGTTTGCGCTTCCGTTCCCAAAGGCTGCAGGTAAACTTTTTTGCCTGCCTGGTCATAAGTCCAGGGATTGTAATGCACCATGCCAATGCCTGCGAAAATATAAGGCGTAATTTTTTGCGGGTTAATCTCTGCTATATTGTGCTCATCAGATTGCTCAATATTGAAGAGGTCATATTGAAGAATACCTGCAGTTTCCAGGATAGAGGAGTGAAAGCTAAGGTTTCTGTTCACCCACTTCCAGCCATTCTTTGCATCATCGGCCTTAATGGCGCCATAACTGAAGGCAAGGCTGGCAGCAAAATGTGGCGTTAGCTGATAAGTTACCCCGGCAGTCCCACTAAAACTTGCCTGGCTAACTGTGATCTGCTTGTCCTGCAGGTCGCCAAAATAATTCATGGGCCCTAAGCCGCCGGTAATATACCAGGTTTTTTGTGCCTGCACGGTGAGTGCAGCCGCTATAATAGCAATAGAAAATAATAGGCGTTTCAAGCAATTGGTTTTGGTACGGAATACAGGTTAAAGATTATTTTTTATGTATATCATCTTCTAAAAAAATTGCTGTGGCTGCGGCATCGTCTTTATTACCTTTCCTTTTGGCATCCCGCCATTTCTTCACGCCATAGCCAACACCGGCAGCCGCCAGTATCCAGGAACCAGGGTCGAGGGGGATGTCCGGATCGTCACCGGGATCTCCGCCACCGCCAGGGCCATTCGTAAATGCACCATCTTCATCGTCGTCATCATAACCAGGGCCGGCTTTAACCGTTGAAAACATTATAATTGACATAAATACCAATAATGCTATTCGTTTAATTTTTTTCATGTTTAAAATTTATGTAATTACCTGCCAATGATTATTTGCACTTTGAATGTTTTCTTAGTATCCTCATTGTAAACCGTTAATGAATAATTACCGCTGGTTAATGAGGCTCCTAACATAAACTCATAAGTAGTATTAGTTCCGGCGTGTTGTACCTTATAATTTTTTATTTGCCGGCCTCTCATATCAGATAACACAATTGCATAATTGCCTTTTATAAGATTATTAAACTTAACCATCACTTTTTTACCAATTACAGGATTGGGATATACATATATACTTTCATTATTTTTTATAGAATCAATGCCTCGCGCTGCAGGCGCTTTACTGTCCGTACGCTTAAATACTAACATAAACCTGTTGCGATAACTGTTAGTATCACTGCTGGGAGTAAAGCTGTACATTAATGTATCACTCAGGTTAACGTCTATTTGTTTATTAAGATATTTATCAATCAGCCAGGCCCTTGCAGGCAGGTTACCGACAGGGTTTTTTGTAAATATCTTGAGTGCATAGGGCTGTTGTCTTAAATATAAATTATAGAAGAGTGTATCACTTTCTGTTGGTATAGGTCTGATTTCAATCGACATTGATTTCCCATTTCTTGCCAGGACAATATTCTCTCCAAAGTTCCAGAGCTTGCCTGCGTTATGCGAATCATTGGCAGCATAGTCTTTACCAAATCCCGAGGCCACACCATCCACCATTTCAAGCGCTCCTGTTGCATCCTGTGCAGTCATAAGATTCGTATAGATAACAGGAATTATTTTTCTTGCTTTTATTCCAAACACATCCAACTGCGTTGATGTAACCTTGTTTGCCTGTTTAAATTCAAGCTGGGGATTACTGCCTGTGGCTTCAACCATAAATGCCTGGCCACTCTGTACTAAAGGCAGATCGCCTGAGCTGTAACTTCCATTCGTATTATCACCATCATCGGGAGCCCAAATTCCATCGCTATAGGTTACATAAGCACCGGCATTACTACTGCCTGCCAGTTTAGGGTCCCATACTGAGAATTGTGTCTTATCAATACCTGTAGAATTACTATTAGCCAAAACATCCATTACGTTTATAGTAGCTGCAAAAGGATTACCAAATAATACCCATTTACCATTTATAGCAGCAGGATCCGTAATCTTAGATGTAACAGTATTCAAATCAACTCCTCTTTCAAATAACTGACCCTTGCTGCGCAATACAGTATTATCTGTAGGCGCGTTATTGGCCAGGGCAAGGTCAACGATCCTGCTACCGCGAACGAAAACACAATAACCTGTGTGATCTGTAACATTTGTTGTAAGTGTTGATGGTGTTGCAGTAGTCCATGACTGGCTTGCAATATCCCAGGTTTTAAGAGAAGAATTGGAGGTGGTGTTATAATCGTATCCTTTACTCATATCATTATTGCCTGTGATATGGGTGCCAAACCCGGGAATATTATTTTGATTATGGCTATAATCGAGATCGGTATTCTGCTGGTTTTCCTGCCATGAAGAATGCAAAGTTTCCCCGCTGCTATAAAAAGGCATATTCAAAAACCGCCATGCCCTGCGGCCGCGTATGAACCGTTCTGTAGTAACATTACCAATTATACTTCCATTCGACAGGCCAACCATTGCAGTACCGGAGGCGTCAGATTTTAAGGTCAGATTATTATCAGCGGCTAAATTTCCATTTGCCGTTAAAATTCCATAGCCGCTTGAATTGCCACCGGCGATATTTAAAGCGTTTGTAAGTGTGGCATTGCTTCCCGAGTTAAGCGTAAATGTTTTAAGATAATTACCAGAACCGGTTTGCGTAAAGCTTAATGCTAGTGCTGAACCTCCAAGCGTTAAGCCAGACAACGGAGAACCAGTTAAACTGCCTGCACCGGAAATATCAGTATTAACAGTAAGCATTTGAGCATTTAAGGATTGCGTATTCGCAGAACCAATATTTAATGTTCCCGGCACTGTTCTGTCACCAGCCATTACTATATTGTTTGTATTTTGAATGGTAACGTTAAATGGCTGTCCTAAGCCCGGTGTTGCACTATTTACATTCCATTCAAGCCCCGTTGTAAGCGATGGAGTGGCTGTGTTATAAATTAATGTGGCGGTTTCGCCGTAATTGGGTGGATTGACAGCGATAAAACCTCCTGGATTTATTTGCAAATAATTATTAAAAGTTGAGATGCCACTACCAGGGTTTAGAGATACATTAGTAACTGCATCATGGAAGTAGGCAATACCGGCGCCTGTAGTGCTGATAGTTGCGGCAAAACCAGAAAATGATACTGTATTTCCTGTATTGTTTAATGTGCTACTGTGACTTAATGATATGCTTCCGCCTTGTATTGTGTAATCATTGCTTGCATTGAGTGTAATTCCGGTACTGAAAGGATGATTATCGCCAACTACTAAAGTGCCAAAGATAGTTGAACTACCCACTATACCTGAGAAAGACTGTATAACACCACTTCCGCTAAAAGTTGTTTGTTTAGAAGATCCTGAATAAGTGTAGGTACCATTATTTACAAAATTGTGATCTATAGTAACAGCGCCATCCACGATTGTCATTTGTGAAGTATTATCAATCTGTAAATCGTAAAATGCTTTATTATTATCACCATCTAAATTTCCATTTCCCGTAAATTCTATAGTAGTATTTACATTTGGCTTCATTGTTCCCGAAGTAACAGTGAGGTTACGATCAATCCTGGTAATTGGTGCGGTAATAATTAAATCTGCGCCACCTGTTTGTTTTAAAGTTAAATCATAAAAAGTAGTGCTCCCTTTGAGGGTCTGATTTGCAAAGCCATCAAAAATTACTTCACGATTACTGTGAATAAATAATCCATTGTTTGTCCAGTTGCCTAAAATAAATATCTTACTTGTGTTCAGATTCAAGGAAGCTGTGGAATTTATTTGTAGATTTCCAGCAATACATCTATTTGTTGCTCCGGTTGTATTTATCGTAATATTACCACTTTGAATAATAACGTTTTGCGGAACCCCATCCCCTGCAGCAGTAGTTGTTGATCCGCCACTATACCATTCGCGGCTTGTAGTGTATGAACTGCTAACATTATAAATAAGTGTTGAAGTATTTGTATAAATTGGATTACTTGTTATTACTGCGCCGCTGTTAATCTGGAATATTCCGGTAATAGTTGGGGCAGTTGTTAACGTCAACTGTCCATTCATTGTAATATTATTGAATGTTGTTGCTGTACCATTTATTTTTCCTGTACCTATGAAAGTTATAACTCCTGTTCCCGATTGTACAAACGTGCCGGCATTATTTGTAAATGTGCCACCTGTATTAATATTAAGATTTCCGGTACCATTCATTGTAAGCGAAGCTCCATTTATGGTTAATGATTTAACCTGAGCTGTAGTACCTGGAAAAATTATAGGATCGTTATCAGTGCCAGATGGTATGGTTACGTCAGTAGATAATGTAGGTACGCCACCGCAACCCCAATTGTTAGGATCATTCCAATCTGCAGATGCAATACCCATCCATTGGCCCGAAGTGCCTAAATAAGTGTTTATACTGCTTACTGTGCTAAATCCACATGGGTTACCTGCCTGAACGCTGATTGTTCCACCGGTTGTTCCAGATGTCACCGTAATTGAATTGGTTGATGAACCTGAGGTGATTGTCCAGCCGGAAGGTACTGTCCATATATAATAAGTTGCATTTGGCTGTGCTGAAACAGAATAAATCAAACCAATTGTTGATAAACATACATTTACCGGACCGGAAATAGTTCCCGGATCAGTTAGGCTAGCCGGATCGAAGACTGAAACATCATAGCTGGTAGATGATGTACCGCAGGCATTGGAAATCGTATAGGTAATTGTTACATTACCCGAACTGATTCCTTTAACCACACCTAAACTTGAAACAGTTGCCTTTGCAGGATTGCTTGAAATCCAGTTACCACCTGGCATACCACTACTTGAAAATGGAATATTTGCGTCTACACAAATGGTGGGTGAACCACTAATCGTTCCGGCATTAGGTGTTGGATGAACTATAATTTTAAATGTTTTAGATGTTCCTATACAGGTTACGCTGCCGTTAGTAAAGTTTGGCGTAACATTTATTGTTGAAAATACATCAGCTGCTGTGGTATTGGTAGCCGTAAAAGCCGGAAGACTTGAAACATTATTTCCGCTTGCAGCCAGGCCTGTTGCTGTATTATTGTTCGTCCAATTGTAAGTTATTGTGCCGCCGGTAGCAGAAGTACCAAATGGTATAGCTGCTGTATTATTTCCATTACAAAATTCCTGATCGGCAATTGTATTTACAGTTACTGTAGGATTAATTGTAATGGAAAAGGTTTTGGAAGCCCCCGCACAAGAAACACTGCCATTCGTAAATACAGGAGTTACAGTTATTGTCGCCATAATCGGCGAAGCGCCATTATTAGTTGCAGTAAACGATGGCAGAGCAGTTACACTGTTTCCACTTGAACCGAGGCCTATAGCCGTATTACTATTTGTCCAATTATACGTTACAGTGCCGCCGGTAACAGAACTGCTGAATGCAATTGCACCGGTAGATG